>CAZVQE010000015.1:0-16263 GCA_964628875.1 uncultured Anaerolineae bacterium | reverse complement strand
CATCCGTTGAGCCAGCTGCCTTTTGCGTTGGCGGGATTGAGCGGTGCGTCTGATATGGGCTGAGCCGCGCGCGTTGAATGACGCGCCGACCGTATTGCTCACGCAGCGCATCGAGCGTTTTGCTGAGCGCGAGTTGCTTGTCGCGCGATTGATCTTCAAAGAGTGACATCTGTGCGCCGTCGTCAAATCCACTCACGCCTACGCCAAGCAGGCGCACCTTTTGCCCGCGCGACCACGCGCCGAGCCATAGTTTCTCAACCGCGCCAAAGATTTCATTCTCAAGCTGAGTGGACTGTGCCAGTGTCGTCTGTCGCGTGATGGTGCTAAAGTCACTCCAACGCAATTTGAGATGCACCGTGCGCGCGCGTAGATCGTTGTGGCGTAATCGCGCCGCCACCTGATCGCTGAGCGCGAGCAACGTGTTACGCAATACATCGGGCGACGCGACATCGCGCACAAATGTAGTTTCTTCGCTAATGGATTTGATCTCGCGGTCGGCTTGCACGGGCGAGTCGTCAATGCCTTGTGCACGTGCGACCGCGCTCGCCGCGTGATTCCCAAAGACCGCGCGTAGATGCTCAGGCGCGCTGCTCGCCAGATCGCCAATCGTGCGGATGCCGATGCGTTGCAGATGCTCAGCCGTGACCGCGCCGATGCCCCACAGTTCACGCACGGGCATTGGCGCGAGATACGCCGCCTCAGTCGTTGGCGGCACGATTTTGATGCCGTTGGGTTTTGCGTCGCCACTGGCGATTTTTGCGACGAGCTTGTTGCTTGCCACGCCGATAGAGGCGGGCAGGCATTGCTCTTCGCGGATACGGCGCTGGATTTCTTCGGCAATCGCGCGTCCGTCTACGTTGAGCGGCGTGACATCCAAAAATGCTTCGTCCACCGAGATTTGTTGCAGCTCATCGGTGTAGTCACGCAAGATCGTCATCACGCGCCGCGAATATTCGCCATAGATGCCGTGGCTACCCGCGACGATGATGAGCTTGGGGCAGAGGCGCAGCGCCTGCGAGGTTGGCATGGCATTGCGCACGCCAAATTTGCGTGCGGCATACGACGCGGAGGACACTACGCCGCGCTCGTCGGGTTTGCCCGCAACTGCAAAGGGCTGACCACGCAACGACGGATTGCGCAGCTCCTCGACCGCGCAAAAAAACGCATCGAGATCAACATGCAAAATCACACGTGGCGCATCCACATACACATTTTAGAACAAAAATTCTGAGCGCCAAATAAAAAAAGAGGCGGTGTGTTGCCGCCTCTCTTGTTTTCGTGGAATGGGATTTTGATTAGCCGCAGACTGCGCCTTTGCTCGCAGGTCCGACGAGCTTGGCGTACTTTGCTAGCGCGCCAGTCTTGTAATTAGGCTGCGGCTTCGTCCATTTCTTGAGGCGCGCGTTGATCTGCGCCTGCGTCAATTTAACAGACAAGATGCCATTGTGGGGGTCGGTGCAATCAATGGTGATGATATCGCCGTCTTTGACCGCAGCGATGGGTCCGCCGACATATGCCTCAGGCCCGACGTGACCGACCATCAGCCCGCGCGTCGCCCCGCTAAAGCGTCCATCAGTCAGCAAGGCAACATCGTAGCCGAGCCCTTGGCCCATGATGGCGGCGGTGGTGCTGAGCATCTCACGCATACCGGGACCACCCTTAGGTCCTTCGTAGCGGATGACCACCACGTCGCCGGCTTTGATCTCTCGGCGCGCGACGGCGGCGCTGGCATCTTCTTCACAGTTAAACACGCGCGCAGGTCCCACGTGTCGCAGATTTTGGACGTTGGCGACTTTGACCACGCCGCCATCGGGTGCGAGGTTGCCACGCACGATGACCATGCCGCCGGTTTGGCGTAATGGCTTGCTGACCGGATGCACGATGTCTTGCTTTGCGAGTTCGTCGGCGCCTTTGACGCCTTCGAGGTTCTCACGGAGCGTTTTGCCTGTCACGGTCATCACATCGCCGTGCAACAGCCCGCCGTTGAGCAATGTCTTCATCACGACCGGCACGCCGCCCACTTTGTGCAGGTCTTCCATCACATAGCGACCGCCCGGGGTCATGTCGGCGATGTGCGGCGTGCGCGCGTTGATGCGCACAAAGTCATCAAAGGTGACTTTAATGCCCGCTTCCTTTGCCATCGCGGGTAGGTGCAGCGCGACATTGGTGCTAGCGCCCATCGAGAGGGCAATCGCAATTGCATTTTCAAACGCTTCTTTGATCATGATGTCGCGCGCGAGGATGCCGCGTTCGATCAGCGCCATGAGCGCTTTGCCTGTGCGCACGCCATAGTCAAATCGCTCTTGTTCGACCGCTGGCGGCGACGCGCTGCCAGGCAACGCCATGCCGATGGCTTCGCTGATAGATGCCATCGAATTTGCTGTAAAGAGTCCGCCGCACGAGCCGATGCCCGGACATGCGACACACTCTAGCTCGTACAAATCGGCATCGTTGATCTTGCCCGCTTCATGCTGACCGACGGCTTCGTACACGTTTTGGACGGTGACATCTTTGCCGCGAAACTTGCCGGGTTTGATCGTGCCGCCATACAAAAATATGCTGGGCAAATTGAGACGCGCCATTGCCATGAGCGTGCCGGGCAAGCTCTTGTCGCAACCCGCGAGTCCGACCATCGCGTCATAGCAATGTGCGCGCATCACCAATTCAAATGAATCGGCGATGACCTCGCGACTGATCAATGACGCTTTCATGCCTTGATGTCCCATGCCGATGCCATCGCTGACGCTGATCGCGGTAAATTCGCGTGGAGTGCCGCCCGCAGCGATGACGCCCTCACGCACACTCAACGCAAGATCATGTAGCACCATGTTGCACGGTGTGACTTCATTCCACGTGTTGGCGATGCCAACTAATGGCTGTGCGAGGTCTTTGTCGTTTAGCCCCATTGCGCGCATAAATGCGCGATGTGGCGCGCGTGATGCGCCTTCTAGCTCTTTGCTGCGAATCTTGCCCGGATGTGTCATATAAATAAGTCCTTTTGTGAATTTCGCTGGATGTGATGGCATTATACGAAACGCATTTCAACCAATCATTAGCCAATCATCAGCAAACGTTTTGCTGGCACAAAAAATCATCTCATGAACTACTCATGATCCGTAGTTATTCTTTTCATGCGAAGAATGAATACAAATGGCTCTGTCGCATATTTAGGCATCGAACTGGACACGCAATGCATGGAAGGCAAATCTGCCTGCCAAGTGGTTGTAAAGCGTGTCGTTTTGGGCAGTCCCGCTGCTAAGGCGGGCATCTTACCGGGCGATGTCGTGCAGAGCATTGGGCGCACACCTCTGCACGATCACAGCATCGTCTCGGTGCTGTCAGGCTACAAACCCGGCGATACGATTACGCTCAAGGTCGTGCGCTGCAATCGTTCGTCGCGGGTCAAGATTACACTCGGTGAGCGGCAGTTGCCTGTGCTTAAATTTAGACCGCTCGAGCAAATGCAAGCGTCGTAAACCTCGAAGTAGACAGCCCTCCATCTAAAGCGAGGGCTGTTTTTATTTGTAAGTCTATCGGCGCTGAGTAGAATCGTTTTGATATGCGATCTAAGCGTTGGCGAAAAAGTCTGTGGTGGGTGTCATGCGTCATGTGCATGTGCGCGTGCGCTGCGCCAACGTCTCCGGCAGCGACGCTGGATCCACAATCCATCAAAGTCACACTCTACGAGACGCCCGCTACACCAACTGCGACTGCCATTCCACAACAACCAACTGTCACGCCTGCGCCAACATCCACACGCGCACCAACCACACACAATGTGGCGGCCGATGAAACGCTATGGACAATCGCAGTGCGCTATCACATCACTGTAGATGAGTTGCTTGCTGCAAATCCGCGTGTGAATGCAGACTTGTTGCAGATCGGCGCGACGCTGATGATCCCGACCAGCGGGCAGCCATTAGCCGCAAGCGCCTCGCTGTCACATACGATCACGAGCGATGCCGAGGTCTCACCGCAGGTTAGCGCTGAGGGGGTGAATCTGGCATTGCGCGAATCACCCGGCACGGACGCAAAGCTCATTACGCGCCTGCCCGCGTATACGCCACTCAAGATGATCGGGCGTACCTCCGACAGCGCGTGGGTCAAAGTCGAGACCACCGAAAAAAAGCAAGGCTGGGTGTTTGTGTTGTATGTAGATTTGAATCCGACATTTAGCCTATCGAAGGTGACAGTGCTGAGTGACCAATCCGCGCCCCTTCCAGTTGCAGCCGCCGCTAAGTCGAGCGCTAATTCCACATCGGCGCCAAATAGCGCCAACACTCCGCCGCAACAAACTGAGCCTCCCGCGCCGAGCAGCTACCCATATTTCAGCGGCGTTGGACGTGCATCCGAGATTTTTGTGGCAGGGCAAAAGCTAGGCAATCGCCCCAACGTGTTTTCGGTAATCGGCGACAGCAACAGCGAAAACCCCGCATTTTTGAAGCCGATTGATTGGGGCGCATATGATCTCGGCGGCTATCAATATTTGCGCCCAACGGTTGATTATTTTCGCGGCTCCTTTGGGCGGAATAGCGCCTCGGCGTTTGGTGGATTTAACACGACCATGACGCTCGACCCAGCGCGCGCGCCGAGCGGTTGCGCGGCAGGCGAAAATTCATTGCAATGCGAATATCGCCTCGCGCGACCGAGCATCGCGCTCATCATGCTCGGCACAGGCGACCAACACACATGGCAAGGTTTTGAAGAGCGCTATCGCAAGATCATTGATTACACGATTTCGCAGGGCATCATCCCTGTGCTGCAAACTAAAGCCGACGACCTTGAAACGCGCGATAACAATGCGCCGCTCGGCACGATCAACGGCATCATTCGGCGGCTGGCAAGCGAATATCGCGTGCCGCTGCTGGATGTGCGCGCAGTGATGGACACACTGCCCAATCGCGGTTGCATCAGCGATGGATTCCATTACAACAAACCACCTGATGGTCAAGCCGCGTATTTTTCAAATAGCTCCTACATGCAATATGGCTTTAATCAACGCAATCTCATGGCGTTACAGGCGCTTGATCTTTTGCGCCGTCAAGTGATCGGTTTGCGTTAAATGGCGTTTTGAGGTTTAATCACAGCGTGAGCAGTCATTCTGAGCAGCGCACAGAGTGCGCAAGCGAAGAATCCCTAATGTGTAATTGATACGCTAGAGATTCTTCGTCGCGCAACTTTGCTACGCGTCGTTGTGCTTCTCACAATGACAGATTCACGCTTAATCCTGAACTCACGATAATCAAATTGCACATCATGAACCGTCAAGATTGGAACGATAAGATTTATAAGCCATCGCTCAAACGCACGCCTGAACGCAAGCCTCACTTTTTTACATCGTCCGAGATACCGCTTGACGTGGTTTACGGCGACGGTGAGTTGCCCGGCGAATATCCATTTACGCGCGGCGTGCACCCGACCATGTATCGCTCGCGCTTTTGGACGATGCGTCAATACGCGGGCTTTGCGACAGCCGCCGAGAGCAATGCGCGCTATCGTTATTTGTTGGCGCGCGGGCAGACTGGGCTGTCGGTCGCGTTTGATTTGCCGACGCAGCTGGCGATGGACGCAGATGACCCACTCGCGCATGGAGAAGTGGGCAAAGTCGGAGTCAGCATCAGCACGCTCGGTGACATGCGTGAGCTGTTTAGAGACATCCCGCTCGATCAAGTCAGCACAAGCATGACCATCAACGCGCCCGCCAGCATCTTGCTTGCGCTGTACATCGCCGTCGCCAAAGAGCAATCTCAAATTAAGAATGCAGAATTACGAATTACGGGCGATCAAAATTCGCAATTCGTAATTCTCAATTCTCTGCGCGGCACGGTGCAAAATGACATTCTCAAAGAATACGCCGCGCGCGGGTTGTTTGTATTTCCACCTAAGCACAGTATGCGGCTCGTGACCGATGTATTTGCATTTTGCAAGGATCATGTGCCGCAATGGAACACCATCTCAATTAGCGGATATCACATTCGTGAGGCGGGCAGCACTGCCGTGCAAGAGGTCGCCTTTACGTTGGCGAATGCAATTGCCTATGTACAAGCCGCGATCAACGCCGGTCTCAGTGTGGATGACTTTGCGGGGCAGCTTGCGTTCTTCTTTAATGCACACAACAATTTTCTTGAGGAGGTTGCCAAGTTTCGCGCGGCGCGGCGACTGTGGGCGAAGATCATGAAGGAGCGCTTTGGCGCCAAAGACCCGCGCAGCATGATGTTGCGCTTTCATACGCAGACTGGCGGTAGCACGCTCACGGCGCAACAACCACTCAACAACGTTGCACGCGTGACGATACAGGCGCTCGCGGCAGTCATGGGTGGCACACAGAGCTTGCATACAAATGGCATGGACGAAGCGCTGCAATTGCCAACCGAAGACGCGGTGCGCACGGCGCTACGCACCCAGCAGATCATCGCGCACGAGAGCGGCACGGCGGATGTCGCGGATCCGCTGGGTGGCTCTTATCTGATCGAGACGCTGACCGACGAGATCGAAAAGCGCGCCGCAGTTCTCATTCAACAAATAGATGACATGGGCGGCGCGGTCACGGCCATCGAGCAAGGTTGGATGCAGGCGCAGATCGCCGACTCAGCCTATCGCACTCAGCATGCGGTCGAGCAGCGTGAGCAGATCATCGTTGGGGTGAATGAGTTTGTAGATGGTGGCGCGACGAGCGATGATGGAGAGAAATTTAGGATTGACCCAAACATCGAGCTACAGCAGCGCGCCAAGCTGGCGCAATGGCGCGCCGAGCGTGACAACGAGCGCGCGAGCAGCCTAATGTCACAGCTGAGTGACGTTGCGCGTAGCTCAGCCAACATCATGCCATGTCTGATCGCGTGCGTCGAGGGGAATGTGACGGTCGGTGAGATCGGCACGACGCTGCGCAAGGCATTTGGCGAGTATCGCCCACCGACGGCGATTTAGATTTTTGATAGATAGCAAATGGGCTGCACACTGAGCATGTCGAAGTGAGCAGCCCATGCTGGCGAACCAATTACGTTGCTTGAGTCTGTTGACGCATGTATTGTGGCTTCGACAAGCTCAGCCACCAAATCACCCGTACAAGCAAAAGTTACAAACCAAGCACGCGGTCAATCGGATAAATCTGTCCGTTGTCGGCACGCATGCCATAGCTTGCATTTGCGCCATTGACGTTGAGCGTGCCGCCCACATTGCTAAAGGTGATGCCGCAGCCACCCCGCGTATCGTAGCGGTTTGTCGCGCCTGATGCTGGCGGTTGAATCGTGCTTGAAACGATGTGACACTTGACAAGGCGTTGTAGCTTGATCGGATTTTGTTTGATCGCGTCGAGCGCGCCAGCAGGGAGTTGGCTAAATGCCGCGTCGGTTGGCGCAAACACGGTGATGCCATTCACCTGATCCAGATAGGACAACATGCCTGCATCACGCGCGGCTGCCAAAAATGAATTGAAGATGCTGTAGCCGCCAAGTGTGCCGCTGATTTTGCTGCCGCTGGTTTGAACTGGATTGACGACGGGCGCGGGCGTCGTCGCAACACTTGGCGCGGCCGCAGATGAGACAGGCAAGCTCGGTGTATAGCCGCCGCATTGATCGCCACCAGATCGCGCATCGCGCACAAAGCCGATATCGTTGCCAGTTGAGGCGTAGCCAAGTCCCTGCACGATGGCGCGGCGTGTAGGCGTCGTTGCGCGCCAGCCGGGTTGCGCGATTGGCACGAGGTAATACACGCCGGGCGTCACGGTCGGTCCATAGCTGGCGTCGTCGCCGGCATAGCCGCAGATAAACCAATTGCCGCCATCGGTGAGTTTCCAACTTGCGGCGGTTGTTGTGGGTTCGTTGGCGTCACGCATGCCGTTGGCATTGACATCCTCAAACGCCGTGCCGCGTACGCTGCCGAGTGAATAGCAATCGCTGGCAACCTGCGCGGCGGTGGCGACTTGTGAGCCTTCGATGGTGGCGGTGATGTGCACGGTGTCGCCAACGCTAAATTGCTTTTGGCTGAAGTAGACGTAGCTGCGCGTGCCGTCAGAGTTGTTGGTTTGAATGACTTGCCCGACTGTGCCGATGGCAGTAGACGATGACCATTGCACATACGGCGCGGGATCCATTGAGTTGTCTACATTGGCTGAGGCGGTGATGCTGCTCGGACAAACATAAACGGACAAACCGCCAACACTTGCGTGTGTAAGGTTCGGGGTTGCAAATGAAATAACAAGCGATAGCGATATAAGTAATGATCGAAATTTATTCATAATCCATTCACCAACTGATAGAGTGAGCATAGCACGCCAAGATAAGCGCTAATATCTTTGATGCGGTTGTAAAATCTTGGTGATATGTCATTTGAAATCATCCCTTGCAACTCGCAGCTCGAGCGCAAACAATTCGTTATTTTTCCGTGGCAGGTGTACAAAGGCGACCAATATTGGGTGCCGCCGCTGATTAGCGAGCGTATGGCGTTTTGGGACAAAAAGAAAAATCCGTTTTATGAGCATAGCGATGCTCAGATGTTTGTCGCCAAACGCGACGGCAAAGTCGTTGGCACGATTGCGGCGATCCTCAACAATCGTCACAACGAATTTCATCAGGAGAAAACGGGCTTTTGGGGCGGTTTTGAATGTATCAACGATCCGATTGTCGCCAATGCGCTATTTGACACGGCGCGCGCATGGGTCAAGATGCACGGCATGGACACGCTGCGTGGACCTGCCAACGTCAGCATGAATGATGAAGTCGGCTTGTTGGTGGATGGCTTTGATGGTATCCCGCAAGTGCTGATGACCTACAACCCACGCTATTACGTTGATTTGGTTAATGGGTATCGCAGCAATGATGGCAATCAATTTAAGAAAGCCATGGATTTGTGGGCGTGGTGGAACCCTATAGACACGATCTCAGACAAAATTGGACGTGTCGCCGAGATTGCCATGAAGCGCGCGAAATTTACAGTGCGTCAGGCAAAGCTGAAAAATTTGGAGCAAGAGTTAGCCATTCTCAAAAAGGTGTATGCCAGCTACGACGGCGCATGGAAAGATAACTGGGGTCACGTGCCAGCCACTGAGAGCGAGCTAGAGCATGTTGTCAAAGGGCTCAAACAATTTGCGGACGAAGAATTTATTCATATCGCTGAGAAGGATGGTCAAGCCATCGGCGTATCGGTGGCGCTGCCTAATGTGAATCTTGCGCTGCACAAAGCCTATCCGCAACCTAACGAGCCTGAGTTGTTTACGCTAGCGAAATTTTTGTATTACCGCCGCGTCGTCAATTCTTTGCGGTGGATGTTGCTCGGGGTGCTGCCAGAGCATCGTAGCTCGGGAGTAGATGCGGCGCTGATCTACGAAACAATGAAAGCCGCTAAGCGCAAAAACTATGTTGGCGGCGAATTGAGTTGGATTCTTGAGACCAACGATGCGATGAATAAGATCAATAAGCTCGGCGGTGGGTATGTATATCGCACCTATCGTATGTATGATCTTGCCATCACCTAAATGATTGTAAAAGATTTGACCACTAACACTACAAAGTCGCTACTGGACAAGCTGCGTCCTTGGTGGATCTTGGGTGTTGATGTATTGATGCTGACAGCCGGATTTTGGTTGGGCTACTACATGCGTTATACGTTGAAGTGGTTTCGCGAGGTGGATTATCCGGCACAACTCGCCGACTATTATCCAATTTTGGTCGTTTTCATTTTTGCGTTTTTGTTGATGTTTTGGGTAGATCACATCTATCGCATGTTGAGGACATCGGGTTGGTTTAATCAGGCATACGCCATTCTCAATGCCTCTGCCAAAGCCACAATTGTGACATTGGCAGTTGTTTTCTTCTATCGTCCGCTGGTGTATTCGCGCTTGATGATTATGCAAGCCAGCATCATCGCAGTCGTGCTGATTTTGTTGGTGCGATTGATCTATACGCTGATGCGGCGCGCGCGTTATCGTGCGGGCGAGGGCATGCAAAATGTGTTGATTGTGGGCGCAGGCGAGATCGGCAAAGCCACGATGCGCGTTTTGGTGGCGCGCCCCGAGCTTGGGCGACGGTGTATTGGCTTTGTGGATGATGACCCGCAGCGTGGCAACACTAGCATCGGGCGTTTTCCGGCGCTTGGCTCGCTCGATACATTACCCGCGCTGTTACGTGAGCGGCGTGTGGATGAGATGGTGATCACGTTGCCTTGGTCAGCGCAAAACAAAATTAACGAGTTGGTTGATTTGTGCGCGGCATATCATGTGCGCCCGCGTATCGCGCCGAGCTTGCTGCAAATGAACTTTGCAAACGTGGATGTGGATGATTTTGGCGGCATCCCGATGCTCAGCACCAAGGAGCGCCAAATTGGGCCCGCAGATGAATTGATCAAACGCATGATAGATATTGTGGTCTCGATTGCTGTGCTTATCATTGCGTTGCCGATTGTTTTTGTGGTAGCAATATTGATCCGTCTTGAGTCGCCCGGCTCGCCGATATTTAGCCAAAATCGTATCGGCAAAGACGGCAAATCTTTTGTGATGTACAAATTGCGCTCGATGCGCACCTCGGCGGAGAAAGAAAAGGAAAGCCTGTACAAACACAATGAAGCCGATGGACCCCTCTTCAAAATCCGTGAGGATCCGCGCGTGACACGCATTGGGCGCTTTATTCGACGCGTCAGTATTGATGAGTTGTTGCAATTTCTCAACGTGTTGAAAGGCGATATGAGCGTCGTCGGACCCAGACCCCATTTGCCAAATGAAGTCGCAAAATATGAGGAATGGCACAAGCAACGCCTCAAGGTCAAACCCGGCATCACCGGACTCTCGCAAATCAGCGGACGTAGCGAGCTGGCGTTTGATGAGACCGCATTGCTCGATATCTACTACGTCGAAAATTGGACGCCTTCGATGGATATTCGCATTTTGTTGCGTACATTGCCTTATCTCATGAGCCCTAAAGGCGCATACTAGAAAAATAAATAGCGTAATTTGCATGATTGGCAGTTGCGCGCATAATGGCTGTGAGTGCGGCGCTAACACTGTCATCCGCAACGCCATCGCCGCCGTCAGCAGCCCTGATTGATGTATGCGATAAGGCAACTACGGTAAAATCTTTAATTCGTTTATTTGTTCATGAATGCATCTTCTGAGATTCCGGTGACGGTCATCAAGCCGTCATCTGGTTGGTCGGCGCTCAATTTGCGTGAAATATGGAGCTACCGCGATCTGCTCAAGACGTTAGCGACGCGCGACATCAAGATTCGCTACAAACAAACGTCCTTAGGAGTGTTGTGGGTTATTTTGCAGCAATTTGTGTCGGTGCTGATTTTTACGTTGATCTTTGGCACCTTCGCAAAGCTGCCCAGCGATGGCATGCCCTATGCGCTATTCTCATACGCAGGCATGTTGTGTTGGAACATGTTTTCGGGCATCGTCTCGCGCGCGAGCAACAGCCTACTAGGCAACAGCACGCTGATCACAAAAGTTTACTTTCCGCGCATCATCATTCCGTTGTCGTCGGCGATGGCGGTCATGATTGACTTTGGAATCGCGCTCGCAGTGATGTCCGTTTTGATGATTTATTTTCAGGTGACGCTGACACTCAATATCTTAGCGTTGCCATTTTTTATCATCTTGTCAATTTTGATCGCCACAGGCGCGAGCTTCTTTTTGTGCTCGATCAATGTGCAGTATCGCGACTTTGTATTTGTGGTGCCGTTTGTGCTGCAAGCGTTGATGTATGCCAGCCCGATTGTCTACTCGTCCAGTCTCGTGACTGGCATCTGGAAGACGCTGTATCAATTTAACCCCGTCGTCGGTTTGGTCGAAGGTTTCCGTTGGTGCTTGCTCGGCGTCAGTTCGCTGACGTGGACGATGATCGTTGTAGATGTCATCGTAGCCATCGTCGTGTTTATCGCTGGCGCATATTTCTTTCGCCGCTTTGAGCGCCGCTTTGTGGATGTGATCTGATGTCAAACGCGATCAAGGTGCAAGACCTGCACAAAACCTACCGCATTTATCAAGGCGGATTTGGCGGCAACAACCTGCGCGAAGAAATCATGCGCGTGGCAAAGCAACTCGTGCGTGATCCAAGCGCACCATTTCGCCGTCCACAATTCCAAGATTTTCACGCTTTGCGCGGAGTGACGTTTGATGTAGGGCAGGGCGAGGTCGTCGGCATCATCGGTCGCAATGGCGCGGGCAAAAGCACATTACTCAAAATCCTCTCACGCATCACCGAGCCAACCAAAGGCTATGCTGAGATACGCGGGCGCGTCGGCTCATTGCTTGAGGTCGGCACGGGCTTTAGCGGTGAGCTGACCGGTCGTGAGAATGTGTATATGAATGGCTCGATCCTCGGCATGCGCCACGCCGAGATCGCGCGACGCTTTGATGAGATCGTTGCGTTTTCGGAGGTGGGTCAGTTTATTGATACTCCTGTGAAGCGCTATTCGAGCGGCATGTATATGCGCCTTGCGTTTGCAGTTGCGGCACATCTTGAGCCGGACATTTTGATCGTAGATGAGGTGTTGGCGGTGGGCGATCTCGCATTCCAACGCAAGTGCCTCGGCAAAATGGATGAGGTCTCGCGCGAAGGGCGCACCGTGCTATTTGTCAGTCACAACATGCAGACCATACGCGCGTTATGTCCGCGCTGCATCTTGCTCAAACAAGGTCAGCTCATGCTTGACGGCGACACCTCAGACATCATTGACTCATACAACCGCGACATCGAGCAGTCGCAGATCAACGCCAATACAGGCATCATGGATGAGCGCACACGACGCGGGTCGGGCGATGTGCGATTCACCTCGATCTTTATCAAGGACGCAAAAGACAATCAGCCCTCGATGTTTGAGATGGGCGAGACTCTGCGCTTTGAGATGGCCTATGAGGTGTTTAGTGCGATACAAGGATTGTCAGTGAGTGTGGCGTTGCGCTCAGGTCGGTCGAATGAGTTTGTGACGACGGTCAAGCATCGAGTAACCGAGCGACGCCTCGAAAAAGGCGAGAAGGGCATGCTCATCGTTGAGATGCCCAATATCGTGCTGCGCCCGGGCGAGTATCCGCTGTATTTTTGGCTAGGCAACTCATCGGCGCAACCGTATGACGTAGTGGATGGCTTGACCGCGCCGCTCATCGTGCAGACAGAAAAGTCGCCTGAAGAATTGCATTTTGACCCGACGCGCCCCGTCGGCATTTTTGATATCGAATCGAAACTCATCGTTGGATAAAACGAATTGACTTGGAGGTATTTGTGAATTGGAAAGATAGCGTTGTATTGGTGACCGGCGGCACCGGCTCATTTGGCAAAAAATTTGTGCAGATCATGCTGCGCGAATATCAACCACGCAAGCTCATCATCTTTAGTCGTGATGAATTGAAACAGCACGACATGCGCGTGCGCGGGTTCGATCATCCGAGCCTGCGTTACTTTATTGGCGATGTGCGCGACGTCGAGCGATTGCGCCGCGCGATGAATGGCGTAGATCTCGTGGTGCATGCCGCCGCACTCAAACAAGTGCCCGCCTGCGAATACAACCCGATGGAAGCCATCATGACAAACGTGAACGGCGCAAAAAACGTGATTGATGCGGCGCTCGATAGCGGCGTCAAGCGCGTCGTGGCGCTCAGCACAGACAAGGCGGTCAATCCAGTAAATCTGTATGGCGCGACCAAGCTGTGCGCCGAAAAGTTATTTGTGCAGAGCAATGCGTATTCGGGTGTGAATGGCACGCGCTTTAGTTGCGTGCGCTATGGCAATGTCGTCGGTAGCCGTGGCAGTGTGATTCCTGTGTTTCGCGAGCAAAAGCGCACGGGCAAAATCACGATCACCGACCCACGCATGACGCGCTTTTGGATCACGCTAGAGCAGGGTGTACGCCTTGTCGTGCGCGCGGCTGAGTCCACCAAAGGCGGCGAAGTGTTTGTGCCGAAAATCCCGAGCATGAACATTATGGATCTCGCGCGCGCCATCGCGCCAGAATGCGAGATTACCTATACAGGCATACGCACAGGCGAAAAGTTGCACGAGCAACTGATCTCAGAAGACGAAGCGCGCCACACCGTTGATTTGCCGGATGTGTATGTGGTCGAGCCAGCGCACCCATGGTGGGCGGGCTCACCGCACGCCGACGGCAAAAAGCTGCCCGATCAATTTTGTTACTCGAGTGAGACCAACACCGATTGGCTCTCGATAGATCAGCTCCGCAAGATGGCGGAGACGGAAGTTGAAGAATAAAAGTACAGAGTTCGGAGTTCTTAGTTCATGGTCATGCATCTCCGAACTTTGTACTCTGAACTCCGAATTGATGAAGACCGTCGCCATTATTCAAGCGCATGTCGGCTCGTCGCGGTTGCACGGCAAAGTGTTGCGTGACCTCGCAGGGCAGCCGATGTTGGCGCGTGTGATCCAGCGTGCGCAGCGGATGCGCCTCGTAGATCAGGTCGTGGTGGCGACGACAACATTGCCCGCCGATAATCCGATTATCAAGCTATGCGATGAGATGCACGTGCCCTATTTTCGCGGTAGCGAATCGGATGTGCTGGAGCGTTTTTTGGGCGCGGCGCGAGAGTTTGGCGCAGACACATGCGTGCGCATCACGAGCGATTGTCCGCTGATTGACCCGTCGGTGAGCGACTACATCATCGCTCGATTTCATTCGATTGATCCGGCGGTGGACTACTGCAGCAACAAAATCCCGCAGTCATATCCGCGCGGGCTGGACACTGAGGTATTTTCATTGGTGGCGTTGGAGCGCGCGCATGTCAGCGCCACGCACAGCTACGAACGCGCGCATGTCACCATTCACATGTATGAAAATCCGCAAAACTTTAGGCTGTGCAGTGTGACAGACGATGTAGATCGCGCGCACTGGCGCTGGACAGTAGATGCGGCAGATGATCTGGCGTTTGTGAATCAGGTGTATCACGCGCTCGGCGCCGATGGCAGCTTTGGTTGGCGTGATGTGCTGCGGTTGCTGCACGATCAGCCAGAGCTTATGCAGATCAACGCGCACATTCAACAAAAGAATGTGAAGCTGGGCTAATCTATTGCGTCGGGCTTGCGGCGGTTGATCGCGCCGAGTGCGATTAGCCCGCCCCCCATCAACGGCACAAATAAACAGAGCGCGGAGGGCGCCGTCAAGACATTGACCCATGATTGCACAAACTCTTGGTCAAATTGTTTTTCGATTTTGCCGTCGCTTGATGTGCAATTGAGTTTGAGTGTGTTGGCGTCGCTGCCACTGACGTGCGGCGTGGTGTTGCTGCCGCACAAAAATGGCCCGACCACGCGCGCGGCGAGGCTAGGGTTTGCGACAGCGAGTGAGATGGCGGGTCCTCGTGCGATCATGCTGGCGAGTGTCAAGGCGAGATATGCAGCTACAACTGTCAGCAACATGGCGACGATGAATTTGTTTTTTGGCATGTGTTTGAGATTGCAAAAGCTATAATCGTCGCGTCAATATGCAACGCGTTTTGATACGTATGATTTGCAAAAAGATTATATCGCTCTATGCACACTTTGCCCGAATTTACATTGCCAGATTATGCGCGTTTGCTGGATGACTTGATTGCCGCCGACTATCGCCTGCTGCCTGCGAGCGCTATTCACCTGCCGCCTCATGATGTCGCGCTGCAACCGCGTGTCGTGTTTATGCGTCATGATATTGATTTGCATTTGCGCGGGCTAGAGCCATTCGCCAAGATCGAGCATGAGCGAAATGTGCGCAGCACGTACTACGTGATGGTGTCGCAGTATTACAACATCATCGAGCCGTCCAATCAGGCAGTGTTGATGGCGCTCATCGCTATGGGTCACGAGATCGGGCTGCACTATGACTTGGCGACGTATCCGGAGAATGTGGCGGATGCGCAAAAAAAACTGGATTGGGAAGTTAATTTTTTGAGCGAGGTCATTGGTCGGCGCGTGACGCGTATCGTGATGCATCGCCCGCACTACGGCAAACCTGATTTGTTTAAGCAGTCTGACCTATATGAGCATCCGCATGACCCTCGTTATCAGCATGGCTTGACCTACCTCAGCGATAGCTGTCGCGCGTGGCGGGATGAGGCTCTGTTGGCGTGCTTTGGCGATGCGCCTCCTGCGCGAGTGATGTTCAACACACATCCGGAGCATTGGTTGGCACAGACGCCGATTCGTAGTCGGTTTGATTATTTAGATCAGATGACGATCCCCGCTAGCACGGCAATCGCGCGCGAGTATGCGGAGTCAGAGCGCACGGTGTGGCGCACGCACCCTGCGGCGTTGGCGCATGATCGGCGGGCACGTCAAAAAGCTAATTAGG
>CAZVQE010000014.1:9275-16451 GCA_964628875.1 uncultured Anaerolineae bacterium | reverse complement strand
TCAGTTTGCTCGGTGAACGAATTGCGCTTCGGCGGTGTGTTGGTTTGCCAAGCCGTGCTCTCGGTAAAAAAGGTGTTATTCTTTTTGATTGCGCCATCCACCAGATTGGTTGGCAAATCGGTCAAAAAGCGCGATGGCTCAGTCACATCGCTGACGCCATACATGCCGCGTCTAAATGCGCGCAGCAGATACAGGCGTTCTTTGGCGCGCGTGATGCCGACATACATTAGGCGGCGTTCTTCGGCGAGACCTTCGGGGTTGTCGGCGTTGCGGCTGTGCGGCAGTACACCTTCTTCGAGACCGACGATAAACACGACGCGAAACTCCAAGCCTTTTGCTGCGTGTAAAGTGAGCAGTGTCGGCGCGTTGGCGTTTTCTTCATAGTTGTCGGTTTCGCTCACCAGAGCCACATTCTCCAAAAACTCACCCAACAGCTTGTCGCCAAACTCTGCGGCGACATTGCGTAGCTCCATGACGTTTGCCCAGCGATCCTCACCATCGGGCGTACCATCCATCCACATCTCGCGCAGACCGACATCGCGCACGACGCGATCAAACA
The DNA here is from genome assembly GCA_964628875.1 of uncultured Anaerolineae bacterium. GTDB lineage: Bacteria > Chloroflexota > Anaerolineae > J036 > Brachytrichaceae > AQU-03. The sequence continues at coordinate 15,892 of CAZVQE010000014.1, read as the reverse complement.
TTTGGGCGATGCTGAGCTCCTCACGCAGATTGACCCATTTGCGCCACATTTCGCCAAACGCCGCGAGAGATTTTGCCGCGCGACCCTCGATCAGGTTTTGTTGAATGGCGTCGAGGCAGGTGACGTTATTTGCGCGCGCTGCGGCATCAAGCTGTTCAAACGTCTTTTCACCGACGCCACGTGCGGGCAGGTTGATGACACGCCGCAGACTGACGCTGTCGGCTGGATTGTTGATGATGCGCAGATACGCCAGCACATCGCGGATTTCCTTGCGGTTATAAAAGCGGGTGGCGCCGACGAGGCGATAGCGCATGTTTGCGCGCACAAAGGCGTCTTCGAGCGCGCGCGACTGAGCGTTGGTGCGATACATCACGGCGATCTCGCCGGCTGCGGCTGCATTTTGACGCAGTATCTCGCGGATGGTATCAATCACATACTGCGCTTCTTCATCCTCGTTAAATAACTCGCGTAACACAATCTTGGGTCCGGCGCCATGATCTGTAAACAAATTGATGTGTGTGCGGTTTGGATTGCGCTTGATAACCGACATAGCCGCATCTAGCACGGTCTGTGTGCTGCGGTAGTTTTGCTCGAGTGGGATGATTTGCAGCTTCGGGTAATCTTCGTGCAGGCGCATGACATTGCGATAGTCCGCGCCGCGCCACGCATAGATGGATTGATCGGGGTCGCCCACACAAAACACATTTTGATATTTGGCGGCGACGAGCTTGACAAATTCATACTGCGCGAGGTTGGTGTCTTGAAACTCATCTACTAAAACATGCGCGTAACGCTCTTGCATACGTTCGCGCACTTGCGCATTGTTGCGCAGCAGATACACACTCTCGCACAACAAATCGTCAAAATCAACGGCATTATTTGCACGCAAAATTTGCTGATACAGCGGATATACACGCGCGACAATCTCATCAAAATAGCTCTCGGCGCGAAATTGATCGGGCGGTGTGAGTTCGTTTTTAGCGGCGCTGATGCGCGCATGCACGGCGGCGGGCTTAAACTTTTTTTCGTCAATGTTGAGTTGCGTCAGCGCGGCTTTGATGACAGAGAGTTGATCGTCGGTGTCATAGATTGCAAAGTTGCGATCCAGCCCGATGTTGGGCGCTTCGCGGCGGATGAGGCGCGCGCCGATGCTGTGAAATGTGCCGAGCGCGACATCCGCGACCTTCGATTCGCCCAACATACGCCCGAGTCGCTCGCGCATCTCACGCGCGGCTTTATTTGTAAAGGTCACCGCCATGATGCGATATGGAAAGACATTGCGCACCTGAATGAGATAGGCGATGCGGCTGGTTAGCACGCGGGTCTTGCCGCTGCCGGGTCCGGCGATCACGAGGGTGGGCGAGTCTTTTGCTTCGACGGCTTGGCGTTGTCCAGAGTTGAGATTGTCAGTAATCGCGGAGGTCATGCGGCGTGCATGATACAACGTGGGTGTTTGACATTAAGAATAAGTGTTTGATATGTGGAAATACATACTTTGAATTAGAATATGTATGATGAAGACGAAAGTCACCATTACCCTTGATCCCCTGATTGTCAAAAACGCGAAGCGCACGGCGCGACTACGAAAGACAAACCTCTCTGCCATGATCGAAGGTTTGCTGGCGCAAAATACATCAGTGCTGGGAGCGCGTCCGATTGGATTTTCCCAAAAATGGGCAGGCAAATTTGAGGTGCGCGAATCTGCTGACGATGAATTGTTAAATATGCTCAAGAAACGCTATGAACTTGACAAATGAAGATACTCATTGACACAAATATCTTGTTGGATATCGCATTGCGCCGCGAACCGTTTTTTGGCGATAGTGTGCGAGTGCTTGATTGGGCAGAATCCAATCCTCAACAGGCTGCAATTGCATGGCACACAGTTTCGAATGTAGCGTATCTGCTTAAACAGGACGCGCGCGGTTTTTTGTCTGACCTGCTTTTGTTTGTTGAGGTGGCGGCTGGCAGTACATCTACTGTGCGACAAGCGCTCATGATGCAAACTCCTGACGTAGAAGATGCTTTGCAGGTGGGCGCAGCGATTACCTTTGGCGCAGACCTAGTGGTCACGCGTGATGTTAGTGATTACAAACGTCTGCCAATCAAGGTAATCACGCCCTCAGGTTTTGCTAGTCAATATTTGTAACTCCGAACGAACAAAAATTTGTCTCTTAACTTGTTGTAAAATCTATCTCCATTGCCGCGTCGCCAAGTGGTAAGGCACCTGACTCTGGATCAGGCTATCGTTGGTTCAAATCCAGCCGCGGCAGTTTCAAAATCAAATTACAGTTCAGCGAGTTCCGAGTGTCGCTCCGAGCAATTAACTCGGACACGCATTCGGAATTTTTTGTCTATGAAGCCCACGCAACCTGCTGATTCGCCGCTCGCCGTTCCCGTTTATGGCGTGATTCTCGCTGCCGGCAAGGGCACGCGCATGAAATCCAAAACAATCAAAGTCTTGCACAAAATCGGTGGCATGACCTTGCTCGATCATGTGTTGATGTCTGTCCGCGCCGTGACCAATACACAACCCATTATCGTGATCGGCAACGACAGCGATAAGGTGCGCGAAGCCGTCGCCGATCGTGGCGTATGTGTGACCCAAGCTGAGCAGCTCGGCACAGGGCATGCCGTGATGCAAGCGGAGCAAGCCGTGCCTGACACATATCCGCCGCATCAGGTGATTGTGTGTTATGCGGATATGCCATTACTCACCGCCGAGACCATGCGCCGACTAATCGCCGAGCAGGCTAATAGCGGCGCTGCGATTGCGCAACTGACGGTGGTCAATCAAAATCCACGCGGATTTGGGCGCGTCGTGCGCGACGCAGATGGCAACGTGACTGCAGTCGTCGAAGAAGTCGCTTGTACGCCCGAGCAGCTCAAGATCACTGAGCTAAACGCCGGCGCGTATTGTTTTGACGGTGTGTGGTTGTGGCGCGCGCTCAAGCGTCTGCAACCCAACCCGCAAAAAGGCGAATACTTTTTGACGGACTTGATCGCGTTTGCGGTGAATGACGGGCGTATCGTGCGCGCGGTGCAAACTGATGATCTGGATGAGACCGTCGGCATCAACACGCGCGTTGATCTGGCTGACGCGGCGATCATGCTGCGCAAGCGTATTAACAAAATGCACATGCTCAACGGCGTAACTCTTGTTGATCCGGCCACGACGTATATTGACGCGACGGTGACGATCGGGCAAGACACGACTGTTTTGGCGAATTGTCATCTGCTGGGCGCTACACACATCGGCGAAGATTGTGTAATTGGTCCCGCGTCGTTTGTGCGTGATTCATTTATCGGCAGTCGAGTGCGCGTCTCGCAATCGGTCATCGAGGAATCGCGCATGGATGATGACAGCGATATTGGTCCTTATTCACATTTGCGAGCAGGAACGCACATCCGCAGTCGCGTGCACATCGGCAACTTTGCCGAGGTCAAAAATAGCGACATCGGCGAACGTAGCCAAATGGGACACTTTAGCTATGTTGGCGATGCGACCGTCGGCGAAGGAGTTAACCTCAGCGCGGGCATCATTACTGCCAACTACGACGGCAAAAATAAACATCGCACTGTGATCGAGGATGACGCGTTTATTGGCAGCGACACGACTCTACGCGCGCCCGTGCGCATCGGCAAACGCGCACGCACCGGCGCAGGCAGCGTTGTCACGCACGATGTGAATGAAGCAGAGACCGTTGTCGGCGTGCCCGCCAAGCCATTCACAAAAACATCATGACCGTTGCGCTTATCCTCTTTTTACTTTTTACAGCCTCGCGCATGTTTTTTGAGATGGCGCGATCGGCGCTGGTGCATTTGCATCGCCCGAAGCTCAATGAGATGGTCGAATCGGGCAATCATTCGGCGATAGCGGTGCGCGCGCTGGCTGAGAATGCGACGCGTCTCGAAGCTACTGCGCAAGTTGGCACGACACTTTCGATGGCGTTTGCGGCAGGAATTGCCGCATTTAATTTTGTGCCATGGCTGCAAAGGGCGTTGGTAAGTTGGGGGCTTGACGCTACTTCGCCTATGATGCTCATTATTGCCTATCTTGCAGTGATGCTATCGGCGAGTTTTGTGTTGTTTGTTTTTGGGCGATTGTTGCCTGAGGGAATTGCCATTCAGCATGCGGAGACCGTCGCGCTGGCGAGCGTACGTCCGATGCAAGTTTTTAGTTGGCTCTTTGCGCCATTAGCAAAAATTGCAGTTGGCATCACCAACGCAATCGCTTTGCTCTTTGGCGTGCGTCCACGTAGCAACACCTCCATGTTTACTCAAGAGGAAATTCGCACGATGGTAGATGCCAGCGAAGAAGAGGGGCAAATCGAGGAAGAAGAGAAAGCCATGATCTACTCGGTGCTGGATCTAAGCGACACGATCGCGCGCGAGGTCATGGTGCCGCGCATTGACATGATCGCGCTTGACTCTGACTCGAGTCTTGAGCAAGCGCTGGATTTGTGCATTACATCGGCGCACTCGCGCATCCCCGTCTATCGTAAGACTGTAGATGACATCATCGGTGTGCTGTATGCCAAAGATTTATTGCGCGCAATGCGTGAAAAGCGCGCTGTGCCGATTCACCTCGAGCAAATCTTGCGCGCGGCGTATTTTGTGCCTGAGTCCAAGAAGGTCAGCGAGCTATTGCAAGAACTACAAAAGCGGCGTGTGCATTTGTGCATTGCCGTGGATGAGTTTGGCGGCACCGCTGGCATCGTGACAATCGAGGACATTCTTGAGGAGATCGTTGGCGATATTCAAGATGAATTTGACATCGAAGAGCCAGAGCATGTGGCATTGCCGGAGCAATCAGGTTATTTACTTGATGGTGGCATGTCATTGGATGATGTAAATGAATTGCTCGGCACCGAGATGCAAACCGACCTGAGCGATACGCTGGGCGGGTTTATCTACGATCAGCTTGGCGAGGTGCCAGAGGTCGGCGCAAAAGTCGCTGTTGGCGAGATCACATTTGAGGTGACGCAAGTGAGCGACCGCCGTATCATCAAAGTCAAAGCAGAAGGCAGCCCGCTCAAAGCACGTATTGAAAAACAAGAGGCACAAGATGAAGCCGAAAAACTCGAAGCAGAAGCCAGCAATTAGTGTCCGCACTCGTCAACGCCTGATAGACGCCTCAATGGATGTGCGTCAGCGCGCGTATGCGCCTTACTCAAGGTATCATGTTGGCGCGGCGTTGCTTGGCGCGAATGGAAAAATCCACACGGGATGTAACGTTGAGAATGCGTCGTATGGCTTGACCATTTGCGCCGAGCGTGGCGCGATTATGGCGGCGGTTGGCAGCGGCACGCGCGACTTTCGCGCGATCGCAGTTGCAACAGATAACGGCGGCTCGCCGTGTGGCGCGTGCCGTCAGGTGCTGGCGGAATTTGGCTTGGATCTGATCGTGTATCTCGTGGACAAAAACGGTAACGCAATTGATACAACGCTGCGTGATCTATTGCCGCTGGCTTTTACGCCGGAAAAGTTGTATTTGTGAGTTAAAAGGGCAGTCTGCCCTTTGATAAAAATATGAACAAAAAAATCCGCTGGGGCATTCTTAGCACCGCCAAGATTGGCACGGTCAAAGTCATTCCTGCTATGCAACGTTGTGAGTTGGGCGAAGTCACTGCCATCTCATCTCGTGATATCGAGACCGCGCGCAAAGCCGCCCGCGAGCTCAACATTCCAAAGGCGTATGGCAGCTATGAGGCGATGTTGGCTGATCCGGAGATTGACGCGGTGTATAACCCGACGCCAAATCACCTGCATGTGCCATTGTCAATCGCCGCCCTACGCGCAGGCAAACATGTGCTGTGCGAAAAACCCATTGCGCTGACCACCGCTGAGGCGCAATCGCTACTGGATGAATCGAAGAAGCATCCCAAGCTCAAAGTGATGGAGGCATTTATGTATCGCCATCATCCGCAGTGGGTCAAAGCTAAGCAGCTTGTGAATGAGGGCGCGATTGGATCGGTGCGCACGATTCATTCTTTTTTTTCATACTTCAACAACGATCCCAAAAACGTGCGCAACCAAGCCGACATCGGTGGCGGCGGGCTGATGGACATCGGGTGTTACAACATTTCGCTGTCGCGCTTTATCTTTGATGCTGAGCCGCAGCGCGTCGTGAGCACGGTTGAGCGTGATCCACAGTTTGGCACTGATCGCATCGTGTCGGCGCTGATGGATTTTGGCTCCGTCGGTGCAGAGGGGCGCACGGCCACGTTTACGTGTTCGATGCAAATCTCGGGTTATCAGCGGGTCAATATCTACGGCACGCAAGGTCGCATCGAGATCGAGATCCCATTCAACGCGCCACCGGACAAACCGTGCAAGATGTGGGTGCAACGCGGCAGCGCGATTGAGGAGATTCAGTTTCCCGTGTGCGATCAATACACGATCCAAGGCGACTTGTTTGCGCAGGCGATTCTCAACGACACACCTGTGCCGACGCCGCTTGAAGATGCAGTTGCTAACATGCGCGTGATCGAGCGTATCTTTGCCAGCGCGGACAAGAGAAGTTGGCAGTAGACTAGTTCAGAGTTCGGAGTAAGTAGTTCGAGGTGCACACTCTCCTAACTATGAACTCCGAACTTATAGCTTATACACGCGTT
>CAZVQE010000014.1:5165-9265 GCA_964628875.1 uncultured Anaerolineae bacterium | reverse complement strand
TTGTCGTGCCAGAGCTTTTGTGAATCGGACTCTGACAGATGCGCAGTGAGTTGTTGCAGCGTTTGCACCCAGCGTGCGTAGCTTGACGCGAGCAAACATACGGGCCAGTCGCCTCCAAACATGATGCGATCCGCGCCAAACTGGGCGATGATGTGTTGCACATACGGTCGCAAATCTTCAATGCTCCACGCTGTGTGGCTGGCTTCGGTGACCATGCCGCTCAGTTTGCACACGACATTGGGCAGCGCAGCCAGCGCGCTAATATCGTCGCGCCATGGATCAATCATGCTGCGCGCGATATCGGGCTTGGCGATGTGATCGAGGATAAATTGTGTTTGCGGGCAACGTCGCACCATCTCGATCACGGGCTTGAGCTGCGCATGCTTGATGCAAATGTCAAACGACAAATTAAATTCGGGCAACATTTGCACGCCGCGCAAAAACTGCTCGCGCAAACAAAAATTGAGATCAGATTCACCTTGTAGTAGTCGGCGTACACCTTTGACAAGCGGCGAAATCGAAGTTAGCTCGTGCAAATACTGGCGTGCCTGATTGCCATACTCCAGCGGCGCATGTGCCACGACGCCGAACAGCTTTGGTGCGTGTGTGGCTGTCTGAGCTTGCTCGATGACCCAGCGCGGCTCGCTCAGCGCGTAGTGCGGCGCGACATCTACCTCAAGATAAACGAAACCTTTGACAGGCAAGCCCTCCGTGTGTGCTGCGAAATCCATTGGCAAAAACGGACGCCGTATGGCTGGCTCGCTATCAAGCCACGTCATGCGAAATGTGCGCGGGTCCCACAAATGCACATGCGAGTCAATGATGGATTTCGGTCTTGAGATTTCGGTCATCGTGTTAGTTTTGTGGCGTTGGGATGTCGTCTGCGATCAATCCTTCACGGCGCATGTCTTGCCAGAGTGCGTTTGGCAATGGCGTATTAAAGTCGCGCACGTTTTCATCCAATTCACGCGGTGAGCGCACGCCGATTAACACATTGGCAACTGCCGGATGCGCAAGCGGAAATTGATAGGCGGCGGCTTTGAGTGGCACGTTGTGGCGTTTGCAGATGGCATCGAGCTTGCGCGCGCGCGCGATCCATTCCGCAGAGGCGGGGTCATAGTTAAACGTCGGATTTTCGACATACGGATTTGCGAGGATGCCGCTGTTGAGTGCGCCGCCAATAAACACCGAGATGCCGCGTTGTTGTGCCAATGGCAAAAAGTCTTGCGTCGCGCTTTGATCGAGCAATGTGTAGCGCCCCGCGAGTAGCACGCAATCAAAATCTGCCTCGCGTGTGAGTTTCATCAGTAGGTCGCCATGATTCATGCCCGCGCCGATGGCTTTGACGACGCCCTCATCACGCAGCTTTTTGAGCGCACGATAGGTGCCATTCAACGCAGCCTCAATATGATCGTCAGGATCGTGAATGAGCAAAATGTCAATGCGACTCAGCCCCATGCGTTTGAGGCTGCCCTCGACGATGCGCATCGCGCCGTCGTAGCTGTAGTCGCGTGTGCGGTCGTCAATCTTCGTTTTGGATTCGCCGTCTGGCACCTTGCTCTCCGGATACACCGCATAGCCGACTTTGGTGGATACGACAAATTCATCACGCGGAAAATGGGGCAGCACCTTGCCAAAGCGATCTTCGGCGACGCCGCTGCCGTAGAGTGGGGCGGTGTCAAAGTGGCGAATGCCAAGCTCGTACGCGCGCGTAACCGCATTGATGGCGTCAGCATTTGACACTGGCGCATACATCCATCCAAGCGGTGCAGAGCCTAAGCCAAGTGTGGTGACTTCGAGATTCGTGCGTCCGACTTTGCGTTTTGGAATTGGATTCATAGTCTATTTACTCTGCGCGATTTTTTTGCGCACGCCCTGCACGGCTTTGTTGTCAATCGCGCCCATGTCAATCGAACAATGCCACGTGTCGCCTGCGGCGAGTGTTTTGACGTTGCCTTTGGCCTTTTCTGCGCGAAACCCCTCGACCTCAGCCGTGGCAACCTCTGCCATGCCAAGACAATCTTGATCGCCGGTGCGCGAGATCCAACGGATGACCTTGTCAAGCTGATCGGGGCGATGACGCACATAGTCGGCTGAGCCATCAGGTAGCACTTGCATGGTATGCGCATAGCCTTGTGAATCGCGCATGTAGTCAATCGTGAATACCGCTTCGGGATCATATTTGACGCGCGCCGACATCTTGTGATGAATCTCTGGATGTTGTGCGAGCTGCTCGATCAGATTTTTGTAGCTCGGCTTGGGCGACAAATGTGAAGGGATGCTCTTGCGCACGCGCACTGTCTCGGGCGTGCAGTTGGCGCTGTATTCCAGCACACTGCCGTTCACCGGACGAAAGTTGATATGCGCCAGATACATGTATTCGAGCGGCGAGCGCATACGATTTGTGATGTTCATGCTCACATTAAACAGTGTCGAATCAGCATATAGTTTGACGAGGGGCTGCGCGATGTAGTTGTATGAAAACGTGATGATGTGCTCATAGCTGCCGCCGAGCGCAATGTATGTGCCGCGTTCATCCTCGCCAAGCTCGATGTGTGCTGATTGATAGTGCGCGTTGGGCAGTTCGCCGTGCAGCGGATGTGTGTCATCTTTTGAGGGTCCGCCGATTGCGGTAAATCCGCAATGAATGAAGAAAGCGCCATACGTCGCGAGGTATTGCTGCGTCGGATACGGCTGTGTAAACATTGAACGCATCGTGAGGTCGCGCCCATGCATCACCGCGCGCCAAATCTGCTGCCCTTGATAGGGCAACAGCACCAATTCACCTACTTGGTTGCGCAGACGTACACCACACACGCCACTATCAAAACGAAAGAGCGACGCTGACAATCCATGCGCATCCAATTCAACAAACACGCGCTCGCGGTCAGCAAAAAAATACGGTTGAAGTTGAGTTTTTGTCATGTTGTGATTTACAGCGTGCCACCGATCATCCACGGCTGAAATTCATCTTCGCCGATGCCAAGTTGCTCGCTCTTTGTTTTTTGACCCGAAGCCACCGCAATAATCAAGTCGAGCAATTCATCGGCAACCTGTTGCATTGGCACTCCATCCAGCAATTTGCCGGCGTTGAGATCCATGTCATTTTTCTGATTTTCGTACAGCGTCGTGTTTGTGCTGATCTTGATGCTTGGCGTCGGTCTGAATCCAAACGCGCTGCCGCGGCCGGTCGTGAAGCACAACACGTTGCAACCGCCTGCGACCTGACCCGTCGCCTCGACCGGATCGTAGCCCGGCGTGTCCATAAACACAAAGCCGCGTGAGGTAATCGGCTCGGCGTAACCATACACATCCATGAGCGGCATTGTGCCGCCTTTGGCGACTGCGCCGAGCGATTTCTCATAGATCGTGGTGAGCCCGCCGGCTTTGTTGCCCGGACTTGGATTGTTGTCAATCTCGATGTCGAGCTTGGCGGCATATTGCTCCCACCACTTTACTTTTTGCGCGAGCTTCTCGCCGACGGCGGCGCTAATCGCGCGCCGCATGAGCAAATGCTCCGCGCCATAAATCTCGGTTGTTTCGGCGAGGCAGGTTGTGCCGCCGTTTTGCACCAGCATGTCGGATGCAAGACCGAGCGCCGGATTTGCCGTGACGCCGCTCCACGCATCGCTGCCGCCACATTCGAGCGCCAGCATGATCTCGCTGATCGGTTGCGGTGTGCGGTGAATGGCATTTGCAAGCGGCAACAACGCTTCAACTGCGGCGATGCCTTTGGCAATGGTTTCGCTGACGCCGCCGCTATCTTGGATTGTCATGCGCAAAGGCTTGTGACCGTCGCCGTAGCGCAGGTTGTAGTTGTCCACCAATTCTTCGACTTGGTTGCCCTCGCAGCCGAGCCCAACCACGATATACGCGCCGATGTTGGCGTGATTTGCAAACCCTGCCAGAGTGCGCTGCAAGAGTTGATAGTTTTCGCCGCCATGCTTAAAGGCGCAACCCAAGCCGTGCGTCAGCGCGATTACTCCGTCAATGTTTGGATATGCTGCCATCATCTCGGACGTAAAGTGATGCGCGATTTGCTTTGAAGTAAACGCCGAGCAATTGACCGTCGAGATGACAGCGACATAGTTGCGCGTGCC
>CAZVQE010000014.1:0-5065 GCA_964628875.1 uncultured Anaerolineae bacterium | reverse complement strand
GAGCTTTGACAAATCGGATACGCCGCGCTCAATCAGTCCAACCATAGTCGCAGCAGTAAAAGTATCACCGGCGCCAACGGTGTCCGCAACTGTGATCTTAGGCGGCATGACATGCAGGGGCGCGTGAGCAGCGCGATATAGCCATGCACCATCGCCACCGCGCGTAATGATGACGGCCGAAGCGCCATTCGCTAGCCACTCACTCGCAGTCTCGGCGTGCGCGCGGTTTGGCTCTAGCCACGCCAAATCTTGCTCGCTGATTTTGACGATGTGCGCAAGGCGCAACCACGCTTGCAGCTTGCGGCGATAAGCATCGCGATCAGGCGTCAGCGCGGGGCGGCAATTTGGATCAAACACGATGATGGCGCGCGCGCGATGCGCCGCCACGATATCAGTGATGCTCGTCGCGGCTGGCTCTTGCAACAAACTGATCGAGCCAAATTGAACGAACTGCACACTGTCGGGCAGGGTTGGTCGCGGTTGCGGATTGTAGAGAGTGTCCGCAGAGCCGTTGGCGATAAATTGAAAGTGCAAATTTCCGCCATACTCCTCGACAAATGCGACCGTCGTTGGCGCGGCAGACTCCAGCACATAGTGCGTGTCCACACCGTTTTGTTTGAGATAGGCGAGCAATGGCGCGCCCAGAATATCGCTCGAAATCTGCGACAAAAAGCACACAGGCTGAGCCATGCGCGCGACGGCAATTGCCACGTTGTAGGGCGAACCACCAAAATACCCTTGAAACGCCATCGGTGCGGTAGCTTTGAAGTCAATGAGCGCCTCGCCAAGAATAGCGACTTTGAGTTCGGTTGTCATCTTATTTTTGTTGAATGGCAGCAGCGCCGAGTGAGGCGAGTTGCATATCTTCATCTTCGGGCAAGCCACTCACGCCAACCGCGCCGACCAATTCACCCTGATAAAAAATAGGCACGCCGCCGCCCCATGCAACGTAGCGCAGATCGCCAAAGTTTGTCATCGGAGCGGCACTCTCGCGCATGGCTTGACCGAGCTCACGTGATGGTTTTTGCTCGCGCGCCGCCGTAAACGCTTTGTTGATGGCGATGTTGATTGAGGGCAGGCGACAGCCATCCGTGCGCAAAAATGCGATCAATTCGCCTTGTGCGTCGGTCACAGCAATCGCCGCGCCTTTCTTTTGAGCGTCGAGTTTGCGGCGGATCGTCTCGATGATCTTTTGTGCGTCACGATGCGAAAGATGAAATTGTTGATACATGATTGGTAGTAGTCGTTAGTCAATCGTCAGGTGCTGCGACAGGCTTCGGCGATCAGCACATCTAGCGCGGGCAGGTCTTCCATCTCGCCAGTTTTAATGGCAACGTCGGCGTCCAGCGTCGCGCGGTGGATGCGCTTTAGGTCGTGCAATGAAAAGCGTTTGGCTTGCGTGGCGAGCTTGCCGGCTGCAAAAGGATGCACACCGATTAACTCAGCCAGTTGTTGTTGATTCAACTGCGCGTGCTCTTTGGCAACGATGAGATTGCGCGTCTGGCGCGCGATCATAGACATGACGATGAGCGGTGACTCGCCGCGTGTGAGCACGCCGCGCACCACTTGATATGCCTCGCCGAGGTTGCGCGCGCCGACCGCATCTACAAATTTAAAAATGTCGGCGACATCTTCTTCGCTGACGAGTGCATTTACATCAGCCACCTCGATACGCCGACTATTGGCATAGCCAACGAGCTTGTCTAGCTCAGTGTCAAGTTTGCGTAGATAGAGTTTGCTATCTTCGGCAAAGTGATCGCGATCATATTTATTGCCGCGGTGAATGCGGGTCGAAAGTGTTTGGGCGGCTTGCGCGGCGATATCGGCGCCTTTGGCTTTGGCGCGGTCAGTGATCCACCTAATGATGTCGGGCGGCAGCTCAAACCGCACGACGCTGCCGCGTGACTGCGCATCTTTGGCGAGCTTGATAAGTGGATGTGTCTCGGGCAGTTCGTCATCCTCGCAAAAAATTAGATCCGTAAAGCCTTCGACTTGCGGCAGATACGTCATCATTTTTTGAATGGGATCGTCGGCGGGCGTCGCGTCCGTTTTCTTTTTGCGCTTAGGCGCGCCAGCTTTGGCAAACCAATTGCGCACGATCACAAGACGTTTGCCGGTCAAAAATGGCATCGAGTCGCACGTGCTTTGAATCTCAGTGATGCTTACATCAGAGTCAAACTGTGCGATGTTGAGCGAGGCGACGTCGGGCGCGCCGAGCGCCGCCTTGAGCGCGAACAATTTGTCATCGCGCGTGACACCATCGGGACCATGATAGAGAAACCACATGATTGAGCGTATCTAATAGTTGTTCGGTTCGACAAGCTCACTGAGCATTTAAATAGCGTGAGTTCGGGATAAGAGTGAATTTGTTATCCTTCGGCACGCTCAAGACAAGTCTCTGAGGAGCGCGGCGCGCGACGAAGAATCTCTACAACGTCAATCCACACACACATTATCAGGGATTCTTCACTTCGCTACGCTTCGTTCAGAATGACATTCATACTTTTCCATTGCTTATCTTGGATTCACATTAAGTAGCCATTTGCGCGATACCAATCATACGTGCGGCGCACTGACTCAACAAAAGGTCGCGTGGTCAGCCCGAGCTCGCGGCGTGCTTTGGACGAATTAAACCAAAACGTCTCGGTCGAATAACGCATCTGGTCGCCGCTGAGCGGTAACTCAAACTTGATAACGCGCTGAGCCGCATCAACGACGCGCGAGATTGCTTGCATGGGCGCGCGTCCGATTTGCAAAACCGGCTTTGGCTTGCCAACGACTTGGGTGACGGTCGTGAGTAGCTCTTTGTAGGTCAAATTCTCACCACCCAAAATGTAACGCTCGCCGCGCCGCCCGCGCTCTGCCGCCGCGACGTGACCCGCGCACACATCGGCGACATCAATGACGCACACGCCGCCGGTCGTGTAAATCGGTATGCCTGTCTTTGCGGCTTGGATCACGGCTTTGCCGCCGATCAGATTGATGTCGCGCGGACCCATGATGACCGCCGGATTGACGGTCACGACGTCGCTGCCATCGGCGACATACTGTTGAATTACTTTTTCAGCTTCGGCTTTGCTGTGCCCGTAGTAAAAATCGCTCGGGCGCATATTAAACGTTGCGCTCTCGTCAAATTGCTGACCAAACGGCGGCAGCCCGAGCGCAGCCACGCTGCTGGTGCAGACAACGCGACGCGCGCCCATCTCGCGCGCAGCCTGCAAGACGTTGCGTGTGCCGTCTACATTCACGCGATACATATGCTCGGTGGTTGTGTTCCAGTAAGTGGCGACGGCAGCCACATGAAATACGACCTCGATGTCACGCATGGCGTTTCGCAACGCATCAAGCTCGGTCACATCGCCGAGCGCGCTTTCATATTCCAAACCAGCTAATGCTTTGAGTGATGATTTCTCGCGGCGTAGCGCGCGCGTGTGCCAGCCTTGTTGATTGAGCAGTTCAATGAGATTGGCGCCGACAAAACCAGTAGCGCCAGTGACCAGTGCACGCGTCATAGACTGTGGATGCGTTTGACTTGGTCGAGCGATTCAACCACTGAATGCTCTTTGCTACCTTGCTTGCCGACGGGGTCAATAGCGCTAGTTGCTGATTGTCCTGCCATGACGCGGATTGTGTTTAGCACGCCGTAGCCAAGCGCATCATGATCGTAGCCGCCTTCCAGCACGGTGACGAGTTTGCCATTGCATAGCTCGTCGCTGAGCTGACACATGACCTCGGCTAATTGCGCAAAGCCAGCGATGGACATGCGCATATTGGCGAGTGGGTCGCGCCAGTGCGGGTCAAAACCCGCGGAGATCAAGATGAGTTGCGGTTGATAACGCCGCGCAATGGGAGCGATGACTTCTTCAAAGGTGCGCAAATAACCGCCGTCGCCGACACCGGCAGGCAGGGGGATATTGACGTTGTGGTGCAGCCCTTCGTCTGTGCCGATGTCATTCGCCGCACCCGTGCCCGGATAGAGTGGATGCTGATGCGTCGAGATATACATCACGTTTTTGTTGTCGTAAAAAATTTGCTCGGTGCCGTTGCCATGATGCACGTCCCAATCCATGATCAACACGCGCTCGCACTTGTATTCTTGGATCGCGCAGTGAGCGGCAAATGCAACGTTGTTAAACAAGCAAAAACCTTCGGCGTGATCTGAGTAGGCGTGATGTCCGGGCGGACGTGGCAGGGCAATGGCACGGTCTACTTCACCGTTAAATACGGCACGCACTGATTGCTTACTTGCGCCGACTGCGAGCGCCGCCGCGTCAAAGCTGGCGTCATTTGTGTAGGTGTCGCCGCCGTCGAGGATGCCGCCGCCAAATGCGCAAGTGCGCTCTAGATGATCTACGTAGCTGCGCGTGTGTAGCTGATACAGTTGTTCTTTGGTTGCAAAGTCAAACGAGAGTTGCTTCATTGTCGGCAAATCGGACTCGTGCCGCGCGAGCGTATGCATTACAGCGGCAAGACGATCAGCAGACTCAGGATGACCGGGTAAATCGTGTTCGAGAAATTTGTGACTGTAGCAGTATCCAATAGTTTTCATACGGCGGCTTTCTTTTGAGCAGATTTTGGATCGTTGATGGCAAATAGTACCAGCAAACTGCCAATGACCAAGATTATGGCATTGACGATGAATGGACCCTCGCGCAAGATGTCATACAGTCCACCCATCAACAGTGATCCGATCACTTTGCCACCAGCTTGTGACAAAGTGTACAACCCAAAAGCAGTGCCGCGTTTCTTTTCGCCAGTGAGATCGGCGATTAATGCTTGCTCGGCTGGCACGGCAGCGGAATAGCACACCGACTCAAACGTCGCAAAAAACGCTAAAAGTAAAAATAATATAGAAGAGAAAATTCCAATTAAAATTGTCAATGCAGATTTTGGTTTGAATGTAAAAAGTAAGAAAAATAACAACCCAAAGAATGCAAGATTTCCTAATATTCTATTAGAATGTACATAATAACTTTTATTGAATGTCCAACCAATAAAATAGTTCTTAAAAATAAATTCAAATGTCAAAATGAAAATACAGATAATTGTCAGCCAAAGTCCTAAT
>CAZVQE010000013.1:0-16689 GCA_964628875.1 uncultured Anaerolineae bacterium | reverse complement strand
GAGGTCCCGCCACAATCACCGACGCAGCGTAGGTGTTATTTTGTGCAATGGTATCTCGCTCGGGCGTGAGCTGCACTCGAAAGGCGCTGTAGCCCGCGCGCGTCGTCGTTGCGCGCACGGCAAACTGATTTAGCCCGACCGCCAAATCAACCACCTGCTGCGAGACGATATCGGGACCCGAATACACCGTCAGTTGCGCGCGCTGTGCGGTGTTGCTGCGCACGCTGATATTGAGCGGGATGGTCTGCCCGATGGTAGCGCGCTGTGCTGTCTCAACGCGCTCAATAGCAGCGTCCGCTCCTTGCAATGATTTCATCGGCACGACATCCAGCCGTGCATTAGCGGCGCGCACTAGACGCGCGGCGGCGTCCGCATCGCCGGCGGTGGCTTTGCCGTCGCTGATCAGCACGATGCGCCGCGCGGCATCCGATGGCAGCAGCGACAGACCGAGGCGAATGGCGCTATCAATATTGCTGCCGCCAGCGCGCACCTGAGTGCCGAGTGTGGGCAAGTCGCGTGCGATGGACAAGCTACGCTCGATCTGCGCATCCGCGCCAAACACAACCACAGCGGCTTGATCGTTGCCATCGAGGCGCATCTGACGCAGTGCGTCGCGCACATATTGCGTGGCTTGATCTTTGCCAATCGCGCCAATGCTGTCGGAGGCATCAATCAAAAAAGCGACTGCAAGTTTGTTGTTGAATCGCACTGTTTGCATGCCTGCCAGCGCCAGCACAATGCTGGTCAGCAGTCCACAACGAATCAACATGGACAGCACAGGGTTGCGCCCGGGCAAACGTCGAATTGGATTGCCGCGATTAGCGAGATGCAGATTTTTGTTGCGGCGTGTATCGCGGCGAGGCAGCGCGATCAAAATGCTGATCGGCAAAAGCACGAGCAGCGCCAAAAGTAGGGGCTGAGAAAATGCAATCACCCGTTTGCGCCGAAAAGATTATACAAAGCGAATGTGAGATGAAGCTCAGATTCTGCACTTATGCGCCATACAAGATACGCCCACAGGTCAGACATGTTGTGAGTGTCGTGCCGACCCGCGCTTGTTGCATCGCTTGAGACGAGGGCGCTTCGCCGCACATGCTGCATGCGCCGTTTTTGAGCAACGACACCGCAACGCCGTTGGGCTTTTTTGTGCGCAGCGCGATATAGATATCGAGATCGCCGCGCGCCACTCCGCTGATGAGAGCTTTACGCTGCTCACTGAGTGCGCCAAATCGCACTTTTAGTTCGGTTTGTTCCTTGCGAATCAGGACGTTATCGGCTTCCCAGTTGTGCGTCGCTTCGGTGAGCGCGGTCGCGCAGCGCGTCTCATCCGCGCGCGCCTCATCCGCCGTCATCATCGCCGTCAAGAGTTGCTCTTCGATGACAGCGCGATGCCGTTTCATCGAATCCACCTCTTGTTGCACCTCGACTAGCTCTTTGGGGTTCTTGATCTTGCCGCCGTAAAGCCGATCTTCTTCGCCTTTAATTTTGGCGTCGAGCGATTGCGCATCCATCTCAACCGACTTAAGCTCGAGTGCAGTGCGTTGAGCTATTTTTTTAATCGCATCTAGCTGTGTGCGCGCATGTGCCACCGCTGGACTGCTGACCAACGCCGCATCTATCTCGCGTGAACGTTTGGCGAGCTTGTCCATTTCGCTGTCTATTTGTTGCAGGCGATAGAGTGATTCGGCACGCGACATGGGTCAATTGTATCGAGGTTGGTTTGAGTGGCGTTTTGCGGGATTCCCTAAAGATGAAATGACAACTGGCACATCTCTATCACCCTTCGGATGAAGGTATCTCCATTTTGCGCGTTTCACAAAAATCGGTAAAGTTTTATGGGGCGCGCCAGATTTTTGTTTGAGGATGAAATTCAACCCAGCCTATCCACCATGTGTTTTGAAAAACCACTGGCTTTTGAGTTGCCACTTGTTTTCCATGAATTGAATTATTTGCCGGGTTATAAGTAATCTCAACTTGCGCATCGCCCACGAAATCCAGAATTGTGCCGTTTGTTTTCTTTAACTCTGCAACTGGGTACGCCTTGTCAATGCCATTGATGCTAAGCCCCCACAATTTTGCGTTAAAGGACAGCTCCCGGCTGTTTTTGCTGGGCGGTCCTTCCATCCCCGACAAAGAGAAGAGAATCTTTGCCAGGCGTTTCTGGGGGATGAGACCTTTTTTTGCGCTGGGTTTTTCATAGGCAAACAGCGTGTCCGGGTATAGTTTTAGCCATTCTTTTGCGGGCATTTGCTGATAGGGCAGAAAATCCAATTGGGTTCCTTTTAGCGCCCCATAAATTGCTTCTCCCACCCCTTGTTGCCAAATACTGCCAGTTTGTGCATCTTTTATCAACATATTTCTGCGGTAAATGCCATTTGCCACTTCAAAACTCAATTCTGCGCCATTCACAACCCGGTTAAAAATCATGCAACTACCGCAAGCCGGACAATAGGTTACCAAAATTTTGTCTTTGCCTGCCTGGTCATGCACAATATGCCGCGGGCTGACCATTTCATAAATTGGATAAGCAATAGCGTCGCCACTTTCGCTTACGTATCCAACAATTTCAATATCTTCGTCTGCATAAGCCGCTTTTTCCTTCACAATGTCAGCTACTGTGAGCCCGGTGAACATGCGGGCACTGGAAAAATACAACGAGCTCGCCAACAATGCCAAAAATGGAATTGACACAAGAATTAAAAATATGAGCGGGGGCGATGTGAACAGAAACAGCGTGTAAAACAATAGCGCAGCAACGCGAATGCCTCTTCTTTGCCATTTGGAATTGCTGATCCACGAAAATGGCAAACCTGAGAAAAACACCGGCAATTGAAAATAGAAAAAAGATATGAATGCCAATGCCAGACTAAGCAACGCAAACATGAACATCATGAATATCTCTCCTATTACAAGCCACTGATTGTATTCTCCGCGATTGCGTTAACGCTGCAATGCATTATTTGCTCTAGCAAAAAAAAACGTGCTGTGGATCAACGCCCTTCACCATGATGGCAGATCAAGTTTGCCCCGTATCCACGATGGACTATGGAGCGACCGCACCCAAGCAGCCATCATCGCCATCCAGCACGGGCTTGGAAAATAAGCGTTCGACGTTTTATTTATTCTTCATCGTCGCCTGTGCCTCATCGAGATGCAACGACAGCGCGATGCTGGCGCTATCGGCACCCATCGAGATGCCGTAGATCGTCTGCGCGGCTTCGACGGTGCGGCGGTTATGCGTGATGACGATGAATTGAGTCTTATCAGTCAAACTCTCGAGCATGCTGCGGAAGCGTCCAACGTTGGCTTCGTCCAGCGCCGCGTCTACTTCGTCCAATACACAAAATGGCGTCGGCTTCACATGCAAGATCGCAAATAGCAACGCGCTGGCAGTCAATGAGCGCTCGCCGCCCGAGAGCAGCGCAAGCGACTGCGGGCGTTTGCCGGGCGGCTGCGCCAAAATGTCAATGCCAGCTTCGTCCAAATTATCTGCATTGACCAGCGACAGCTTGGCTTGCCCGCCACCAAACAAAACCTTGAACGCATTTTGAAAGTGGTGCGCGATAGATTCAAACGTTTGCTTAAAAGTCGTATGCATCACAACGTTTAATTCGCCGATGATGTGTTGCAATGACTCTACGGCTTTTTCGAGGTCGCCGCTCTGCTCGCTCAAAAATGTGTGTCGCGTCGAGAGTTCATCGTACTCGCTCTGCGCCTCTGTGTTGATGCTACCGAGTCGCTTGATCTGATTGCGTAGTGTCGCCACACGCTCATCCGTGCCACTTGGTAATTCATCAGTCTGCGGCAATTGCTCCAGATAATCCCGCAACAGCGCTTGTGGCGATGGCGGTGGCGTCTCTGTGACCTCAGTCGGCGCAATGCCATCCGCGACAGGCGCAGGTTTGTCCGCGATCAATTTATCCGCAAACGCATCAAGCGCGCGCTCATGCAGCGCAGCTTGCTCGTCTTGATGCCGCGCCAGCTCCAGCTCAAATCCGTTCAAACGCGACTCCGCCTCACGCAACGTGCGCTCTGCCTCGCGTCGCCGTGTATCAGACGCAAACACGCGCTGATCTATCGCGTTGATCTCAGTCTGCAATGGCGCGAGCAAATCCTCAATGCGTCGCAGCTCTTGCGAGGATTGCTCAGTGGTCGCACTCAGCATATGTAACTTTTCAACGGTAGTATTTTGGCTACCGTCCAATTCGCCCAAACGCGATACACGCATCGCGCGCGCATCGGTCGCCCCGCGCAACTCCGCGCGCAACGCGCTCAAATTTGCCTGAGCTGCGCGCGCATTTGCTGTTGCGGTGGCTACTGCCGCTGTCGCATCATTCAGCGTATCCATCCAGCCTCGAGTGTGCGGCTCAGCCTCGCTCTCAGCCGCAAACAACCCGATCTGCATATTGCTCTCGGCTTGCTCGCGCAATTGCGTATCGAGCGCGCTCAGGCGCTGTGCGGCAAGCTGCTGATGCTCCTCATCCAGACTCAGCTGCTTGGCAATCTCACTCGTCTGCTCAGTCAGTTCACTCTGTTCGCGTTCAAGTCGCGCCGCTTCGTTATTGGTTTGGTTGAATTGATCTTCGAGCCGTTGAAGCGTGCGCGTATGGTCGTCACGCTTGATGCGGCGCGCAGTTGCATCGCGCTCAATCAATGTATGCTGACGTGCAGTCTCATCAACTTTGGCGCGTGCGGCGTTGAGCGCATAGTGCGCCGTGTCTCGTCGCTCGCGCGCGTGGGTCAGCTTGAGGTTGGCTTGCTCGGGGTCAATGAGTAACTCAGCGCCATCGCTCTCAGACGCGCCCAGCACCATCGCTGCCCGCGCACCCGACGCCAGTGACATGACGCCGCTCGCATGCACGACATCGCCGTCACGCGTGACACACACACAACCGGCAGGCAACTGGGTCGAGATGCGTTGTGCGCTCTCAAAGTCGCGCGCCAAAAATGCGCGTCCAACGATCCAACGCAACGCTGGCTTGAGCCAGTCAGGCGCCGAGATCAAATCAAACACAGGTTGCGTCTGCATCGCGCGTGCGGCTGCCATCGCCGCCCGCAATGTAAAGTCCTCTTCGCGCAAGGTCGGCGTAGCCACCAGTGTCAAACGTTTGTCGTTGGCGTTGAGCGTTGCCAACCACGCCCGTGTTTGCGTCACGCCATCGCTCGACTCGATCACCACCGCGTTCAAAAATTCACCCAACGCCGCGCGCACAGCGCGCTCGTCATCCGGGTGAATCTGAATCAATGCGCCGAGTGTGCCGCGAAACTCAGGCAACTCAGCCACGCGCGTCAGACCAGATAGATCGCTCTCATTGGCTTGCGCGCGCAACTCGACAAATGCGTTCATGCGCTCCGCCATCTTGGCTTCGGCCTCTGCCGCCGCAAAGTCGGATTGCGCGCTGCTCGCCATCGTGCGCGCGGTCTCTAACTCGCGCTGGGCGCTCTCAAGCTCGGTTTTGATGCGTTGTAGCTGCGTCACATCTTGCTCGATGTTTTGATTGAGTGATATGAGTGTCGCCTGATCGCGTTCGCGTTGCTCGGTGAATCGCGCCAGTCGCGCGCTCAATTCCATCTGCAACGATGACACCGCGCCCTGCCGCGAGCGCAACAGCGTCACACGGTTTTGCGCGCTGGCAACCAATGCGTTGAGGCGCATAGCCTCTTGTTGCGCCGAGCCGCGTTGACGTTCGATCTGCACACGCGCGGCGCGATATTCGGCGGCTTCTTGTTGCGCCGCGTCTAGCTCGACCTGACGCTGACTCAGCGTGGTCTCGGCGATATTGAGTTCTTCTTGGGCGCGCGCAATGCGCTCCTCAAGCTGTGTGATGGTTTGGCTGCGTTCCTCGATCTCGCGCTGCGCCGTGCTGATCTGCATTTGCAGAGATGAATCGCGCTCGCGCAAAACAGCAAGCTCGCGCGAAGATTGCTCGTGCCGCTGACGCAATTCATCACGGTTGGGCGCGATCTCGATCAAACGGCTACGCGCATTGGCTTGCTCGGCGCGCAGTTGGCTTATTTCGCCCTCGAGTGTTTCGACGACGCGCAGCGCATCAGCCACATGCTGCTTAGCCGCTTCGCGTGATTGAGACGACTGCGCGATGGCTGACTTTAATTTTTGATAGTGATATGCAAACGATATGCGCGTGTGCGTCTCTAGGTCGGCAGCCAAGGTGAGATATTGGCGCGCACGCTCCGCCTGACGCTCTAGCGTTTTGATGCGCGGCGTGATCTCTGACAAGATATCGCGCGCGCGGTTGAGGTTGAGCTGCGTCTCTTCGAGTTTGCGCAGCGCGTCATCGCGTTTGTCACGATAGGTGGCGATGCCTGCCGCTTCTTCAAATAGAGCGCGACGCTCCTCGGGTTTTTGCGAGAGCGCGTTGTCCACCAGACCTTGTCCGATGACGGTGTAAGTGCGCTCTGCCAAGCCCGTGTGACTGAGCAAATCCGCGACATCACGCAATCGCACGCGGTTGCCATTCAACACATACTCGTTGAGTCCGTCACGATAGGCGCGGCGTCCGATGCTGACCTCTTGAAACTCAATCGGAAAAAATCCGTCGCTGTTGTCAAAGGTCAACAACACCTCAGCCATGCTAGCGCGCGGGCGTTTGGCGCTGCCGCTAAAGATCATGTCATCGGTCTTTTTGCCGCGCAATACGCTAAAGGCTTGTTCGCCAAGCGACCAACGAATGGCGTCAGCGACATTGCTTTTGCCAGAGCCGTTAGGTCCAATGACGGCGGTGATGCCGCTATCAAATTCAAACTGGGTTTTGTCGGCAAATGTTTTGTAGCCGGTGAGGGTGAGTGATTTCAGACGCATGCCGTTCGGGGTGCGAATTGTACCAGCGCATGTCAGATTTTTGGCTGCGCAGTGTGAGGGCACGGCGCGCGTGGGTTTGGCTATGCGACTGGCAGCGTAAATCGAATAGTCGTGCCCGCGCCTTGCGCGCTCTCGGCGTAAATTTGCCCGCCGTGCAGCTCAATCAGTTGGCGGGCGATGGCAAGACCCAAGCCACTGCCCATCGAGTCGCGCGATTTGTGAAAGCGGTCAAACACATGCGGCAATAGCTCGGGCGAGATGCCGCGCCCTGTGTCGGAGACACGCACCTCGATAGATGTAGGTGAAACAAGCGCAGCGCTAATCTGTATACGCCCGCCTTGTGGCGTGTAGCGTTGTGCGTTCGAGATCAGATTCGCCAGCACCTCGCGAATGCGCACAGGATCAACCTCGATCTGCGGCAGCGTCATAGGCGCGTCATACACGAGACTGATGCCCGAGCGCTCGATCTGTGCGCGAAACGAATTTGCCGTATCTTGGATCAACGCCGCAACATCGGTACTCTCACGTTGCAAGGTCAGTCGTCCGCTCTCCGCGAGTGACAGCGTGCGCAAGTCTTCGATCAGGCGCGCCATGACTTTGGTCTCATCGAGGATGACCTGTAGATGCGCATCGTCACGCGCATACACACCATCCATCAGTCCTTCGACATTGCCCTGTATGACGGACAGCGGTGTGCGCAACTCATGGGTCACGTCGGCGAGCATCGCACGGCGTTGCTCTTCGTTGGCTTGGAGCTGCGTTGTCATGGAATTGAATGCGCGCGCGAGCTTACGCACCTCGCGGGGTCCACGCTCTGTGATGCGCGCGGTGTAATCGCCATCTTCGACGCGCGCGGCAGCATTGATCAAGTCACCCAGTGGCAGCGCAATTCGCCGCACCAAGCGCGTGACTAAGCTGATAAAGAAGATGAAGCCAATCAACCAGCCGATGCCCGTCAATGGACCAAAGACACGTGGGCGCGATGATGGAAAAGGCGGGTCAAAATCGGGCGCGTGCAACCAACCCATATTGCTGGCGACCGCCCAAAACACAAACGCGCCGATACAACCTAAAACAAACACAACGCCCGTAGCCATCAATGCAAAACGCCACATAAAGGCTCTGCCTTCATGTATGTTGGTTGGCGGCTTAAACTCTGGTGGCTTCATTCGGTAAATTTATAACCTACACCGTAAACGGTCAAGACGTAGCGCGGCTCGCGCGGATCAGGCTCAAGTTTGCGGCGCAAGTTTTTGATGTGGGTGTCAATCGCGCGCTCGTAGGTCTCAAGCGAGATGCCGCGCACGGCGTCGAGCAATTGCGCGCGCGTAAAGATGCGACCGGGCTGGCGCGCCATCGTGATGAGCAGCTCAAACTCGGTGGGCGTCAGCTCCACGAGTTTGTCACTGATCGTCACACGCATGCGCGAGACATCAATCGAGCCGTCAACGATGTTGATGACCTCGTCCGGCGCGGCGCTTGTAGATTGTGTGGATTCGGCGCGGCGCAGCACGGCTCGCACACGCGCGACCAGCTCTTTGGGGCTGAATGGCTTGACGATGTAATCATCCGCGCCAAGCTCTAAGCCAATCAGTTTGTCGCTTTCGTCGCTGCGCGCTGTGAGCATGATGATCGGCGTGTTGCCACTGCGCCGTATCGCGCGAGTCACATCTAAGCCATCCATCATCGGCAGACCCAGATCAAGCACGATCAGGTCGGGCTTGTGCTGTTTGAATTGGTCGAGCGCCTGCGCGCCATCATACGCGCTATGAACGTTAAAGCCAGCATGCGTCAGATAATCACGCGCAATCTGTGTGATCTTGGCTTCGTCATCCACGACGAGGATGGTTTTCATCGGTGTTATTTTCGCATCAAAAAAGGGCGCCCAACGAGCCGCCCTTGTCTTTCAAATTTTGTCATTCTGAACGAAACACAGTGGAGCGAAGAATCCCTATTGCGTAGATTGACACGTTAGAGATTCTTAGTCGCTTTGCTCCTCAGAATGAGGGGTTGGCTTCGGCAGGCTCAGCCTCCAGTTATTCGCTCTTTGGCGTTCCGCTGATACCGTCGGCAGGGTCTGCGGCTGGCGTCACATCAAATGGCGGCTTGGGAGCTTCGCTACTTGATGCAGCCGCGCCAGTTGTCTCAGCTTCATGCGCACGCTTGTGCCATTCTGCAAAATGAGGCGGCACACCATGCGAACCCTCATGACCCCAGCCACCGCGCCAGCGACCCATGCCCCACATGCGGCGACCAAAAAACAGCCGCAACAGGAAACCGATGAGCATGACGGTGAATATGAACTTGAGCAATCCGCCCAAGATGCTAAATCCACCAAAGCCACTCATGCGATTGTTATAGGGCATCGCGCCGTATCCTGGCATATTGTTAAAGCCGCGGCCTTGGCGTGGCGCAAATTGTGGCTGCTGTGGTTGTTGCTGTTGGGGCGCGGGTGCAACGTCGCCATTATTTGGCGCAGGTGCGTTTGGTTGCTGGTTGTTGTAGCCCCAGCGCTGACCAAACATCGGGAAGTTGCCCGAGGCTGCCGCGCCCATGCGGAAACCAGCGCTGCCCGCAGCAAATAACCCACCGACAATCAGCAGGACGATAAACAAACTGGCGATTACTTTTCGTGCATTCATTTTTTATTTTGATCTCCTTAGATGCGATGCATGATGTCATCAAATTGTGTAGAAGTTGTGAAGATGCAATGGCGGGCTGATGGAGATGTTTGTCGGTAAAATCTATGTAGCATCTATCATGTCAGATCAAACAGCATCAGTGGTCATCGTTGGCGCGGGCATCGTCGGCGCGTCAGTTGCATATCATCTCGCCGCTCGCGGTTGCAAGGACGTCCTCATTCTCGAACGAGAAGACACACCCATCGCTGGCAGCACATCGCGCGCGGCAGCAGGCGTGCGACATCAATTTGGCAATGAGATCAATATCCTCATGTCAAAGTACAGCATCGAGCGGCTGGCGCATTTCGAAGAAGAAATTGGCGGTCACGCTGAGCTAAAGAAAATCGGCTACTTGCTGTTGGTGGACAACCCGCAACATTGGGGGATTTTTGAGCGGCAGGTCGCGCTGCAAAACAAACTCGGTGTGCGCACGCAGATTGTCTCGATGGACGATGTGTTGCGCATGGTGCCCGGCACCAAGACTGACGATCTCGTCGGCGCGACGTTTGGTCCGGACGATGGGTTTTGCGATCCACATGGCGTGGCGAGCGGCTATCTGCATCGCGCGCGCGAGCTGGGCGCGCGTCTGCAACTCTCGACACGAGTGACGGGCTTTGAGATCGGCGGCGCGCGCGTCAAAGCGCTCAAGACAAATCAGGGCGTGATTCATTGCGATACGGTGGTGAATGCGGCGGGCGCATGGTCGGGGCAACTCGGCACACTTGCGGGGCTAGACGTACCAGTAATACCCGAGCGACACACGATTTTTATGACCGAACCCTTTGCTCCGTATTTTGATCACACAATTCCGTTTACGTTTGATGTCACGACGGGTTTTCATATGCGCCAAGAGCAGCGCAATATCCTGATCGGCTATGCTAATCCAAACGAGCCCTCTAGTGAGAGCATAGACGTAGATTGGTCGCTGCTCGACTCTGCGCTGGATGCTGGCATCCAACGGTTTCCAATTCTCGAACAAGCAGCGCTGGCGCAAAAGCTATGCTGGGCGGGACTGTATGAGGTCACGCCCGATCACATGCCAATTCTTGGGCGACACCCTGATCTGCCAAACTATGTCAGCGCAAGCGGATTTAGCGGGCACGGCGTGATGCACTCGCCCGCGACGGGTATGCTCATCGCTGAGGAGATTCTCGATGGGCGCGCGCACACAATCAATATTGATGATCTGCGCATCACACGATTTAAGGAGCGCCCGATCCACGCTGAGGCAAATGTGTTTTAGCTTTTTGGACGCGGATCTTTTTTGATTTTCAAGATTGCAATCACAGTTGATAGGCTTTTTTGGCGAGGTCGTACGCCATCTCGTGCGCCATGTCGTAGGCTGCGGCTTCATTCACCCAATGCTGAGCCACGAGACCAGCGAGCCAACCCGCGACCATGCGCCGCCACACATCATGCCGCGCGGGGATCGAACAATACGCGCGCGTGTCATCGTTGAAGCCCGCCGTGTTGTAGATGCCGCAGGTCTCCATGACAAGATCAAAGTAACGCCGCATGCCGTTGGGGCTGTCAAAGAACCACCACGGCGGTCCCAGTTTGAGCGCCGGATAGTGACCCGCGAGCGGCGCTAATTCGCGGCTGTAGGTAGCTTCATCGAGCGTAAACAAGATGGCTTTGAAGCGCGCATCGTTGGCGTAGTCGTTGAGCAAAGGCTGCAACCCGCGCGTAAACTCAGTTGCCACAGGGATATCCGCGCCCATATCGCGCCCAAAGCGCTCGAAGATCGTGCGGTTGTGATTGCGCAGCGAGCCGATGTGGAGCTGCATCACGAGCCCGTCCTCGCGGCTCATGCGCGCCATCTCGTTGAGCATGTGCGCGGTGAATTGGGCGGCGTCAGATGCATCGGCTGCGCCCATCAGCGCACGCGCAAAGATGTCCTCTGCCTCGCCGTCACTCAGACGTTCAGTATGCGCAGTGATCGCCGCGTGATCGGTTGCGGTCGTGCCCATTTGCCGGAAGAAGGCGCGGCGTTGCTCAAGCGCTTGGATGAAGGTGCGATAGTCGCGCACATCCACGCCGCTGACCGCGCTGAGCGTATCTATGTTGGCGCGCCAATTCTCCGTATCAATGTTGACGACGGCGTCGGGTCTAAAGGTCGGCAAGATACGGCCGCGCCAATCGCGCTTGATCGTCGCGTGATGTGCAAGCGTGTCGGTCGCGGCATCAGTGGTGGTCAGCGCCTCGATGTTGAATCGGTCGAAGAGCGCGCGCGGTCGAAACTCCGCACGCGTCAAACAGTCAGCGATGTGATCGTAGTTTTTTTGTGCATTTGCGGTGCTCAATGTCTCATGCACGCCAAACACGTCGCTGAGCGATTGTTCGACCCATACGCCGGTGGGTGTGCCACGAAAGAGATAAAAATGCTCAGCAAAGGTTTGCCAGATTTTGCGGTGGTCGCGCTCGATCTCGCCACCGTCTGTAGGCGCGCCCGGCTTGTGCGCAATGCCAAGCGACTCCAGCGTGATGCCTTGCGAATACAACATGCGAAAGACGTAGTGATCGGGAATGATGAAGAGCTGCGTCGGCGTGCCAAAGGAATAATCCGCATCCGCAAACACGCGCGGATCCACGTGACCGTGCGGGCAGATCAACGGCAGATTGGCGATAGATTTATACAGGTCACGCGCGATCGGGCGCAGCGTCGGATCGGTTGGGAGCAATACGTCAGGATGCATGGTGAATCAAATTACAAGGGCTGATTTCAATTATTAACGTGAGTTCGGGAAAGAGTAAATCTGTCATTCTGAGGAGCGCCGCGCGCGACGAAGAATCTCTATAGTGTTCACACACGCACGGCACACACATCATCATAGATTCTTCACTTCGCTGCACTTCGTTCAGGAACTTGTCCTGAGCCTGCCGAAGGATGACATTTGTGCTTTCCTTCGCTTATTAAACAAAACCACAACTTGTCATTTCGAGCAAAGCGAGAAATCTGATCGAGAGCAATTTACAACGCATCAAACTCGGTCAGATTTCTCCTCACTTGGTTCGTCGAAATGACAATTGAATTATCAGGCAAATCAGCGCTTCGCTTTTAGCTGATACGCTTTGCCGCGGCTTCGGCTTTGAGCGCCAGCTCCATCGCAAGGAAGCAGTGCTCTTGTGCCATGGCGGTCTCGGTGCGATTGAGCACGTCATGGATAAGCTGCGAACCATACGGCAGCGGTTTGTCTTTGCAATCAATGTATTGCATGCCAGATTTATTCACAAGAAAGAGATGCTCGCCGCCCGATTTGCCCATGATGTCAATGTATTTGCGCAGCTCGATGTAGCCATCGGTGCCAAGGATGGTCAGGCGACCATCGCCCCACGTCGGCAAGCCATCCGGCGTAAACCAATCTACACGCACATAGCCGACGCCGCCATTGCCGTGCAACATCACATCGCCAAAATCCTCTAGCTCGGGGTATTGCGGATGATGCACGTTGCCAATTTGCGAGGCGACGATCTCCGCCTGAGTGCTATTTGTAAAATACAAAAACTGATCGAACTGATGCGAGGCGATGTCGCACAAGATGCCGCCGTATTTCGCCTTTTCAAAAAACCACGGCGCGCGTGTGTGAAAGCGACGCAAGTGTGGACCCAGTCCGACAGTCTGGATGACTTTGCCAATTGCGCCCTGCTTGACCAATTCACCCGCATGCACGGTGCAGCGCGTCTCAAACCGCTCGCTGTAACAAATCGAATAAATGCGTCCGGTCTCGCGCTGTACGCGACGCACCTCATCAAGCTGCGCGAGCGTCGTCATGCCGGGTTTGTCGGTCATGTAGTCTTTGCCGGCGCGCATCACACGGATGCCGAGCGGCGCGCGGTCACACGGGATGCCTGCGCTGACGATGAGTTGGATGCTCGGATCGTTGAGAATTTCTTCTTCGCTGCGCGCGAGCTTTGCCTGTGGATAGCGCGGCGCAAACTCAGCGACTAACTCCGGCTCTGGCGCAAACCATGACACGAAGGTCGCGCCTGCGTTGAGCAAACAATTGACCTGCCCATAGATATGCCCGTGATTGACGCCGATGACTGAAAATCGAATCATGCTGTTTCCTCCGCTTTAGACCTGTATTACAGCTTGATTGTATGCAGAATTGAATCTGCGTTACACATTTGCGCGCGGTCTAATGTTGCGCTTGTTGTGGCGTGGCGGGCGCTACTTTGCGCTCGGCTTGCCACGCAATAAAGTCTTTGCGTGTGAGCCAGATCATGAGCGCGCCAACCAACAAGATGCCGCCATTGAGCGTGATCGCGTCTATTGGTCCCAGCAGATTGCCGGTGAATCCGACGAAGAGCGTGCCGAGCGGTTGCGCGCCAAATGTAATCATTTGAAAGACGCTCAAGATACGCGCGCGCATGTTTGAGGGCGCGAGTGTTTGAATCAGGCTGTTGCTGCCCGCCAACACAATCGGCAACGTGATCGAGACGCAAAAGATACACAGCATCGCAAAAAACATTGAGCTAATGAAATACGACAGCGCGAGCCAAATTCCCGACCACAACAACGCAATGGTCACCGCAACTCCCACGCGCGAGACGGTTGCGTAGCGTGGGCCAATAAACAACGCGCCGACCAATGCGCCCAAGCCTGAGGCAGCCGTGAGATAGCCCATGATCTTTGGGGAATCGGCTCCGCCATTGAGCGTGATATCCGCCAACGGCGCGAAGAGCGTCGTCGCCGAAAACACCGTCATCGTCATCAACACCGCCGACAAGAGCAAATCAATGATGCGCGGTTGCGAGCGCACAAATTTCACCGCTTCGCCAAACTCACCAAGGATGGACGAGCCGCCTTCTTTGCGGACTTGATTGGCGCGAATAATCAACAACGAAATAATCACGGCGATATAGCTGACGCCATTGATAAAAAATGCAGGTGCAGTGCCAAGTGTGGCGACGACCCAACCGG
Organism: uncultured Anaerolineae bacterium; assembly: GCA_964628875.1. Taxonomy (GTDB): domain Bacteria; phylum Chloroflexota; class Anaerolineae; order J036; family Brachytrichaceae; genus AQU-03. Next base: position 2,264 of record CAZVQE010000013.1, on the reverse strand, counting down.
CAATCGCCGGACCGATCAGGCGTCCAATTTGAAACACGCTGGCATTGAATGACGCGGCTTTGCGCACCTCAGCCATGCCAACCATGTCGCCGATCAGCGCAGCTTGCGCGGGAAAATTGATCGAGGCAGTAAAGCCAAGAATAATCGAGAACACACAAATGACATACACATTGCGCATGCCGCCCCAGATCAACGCCGCCAGCAAAAACGCAAGCAACATCTCGACAATCTGCGTCGCTAGCACTAATAAGCGACGGTTGTAGCGATCAGCAATGGAACCCGCAAAAGGCGCAAGAAAAAACGTTGGCGCAAATGAAAGCGCGCCAACAATACCGATCCACTTTGCATCGCGTGTCACCTCCCAGACATACCATTGTTGCGCCACGATCTGCATAAAGGTGCCGATGAGAGAGATGGCTTGACCCGCCATATACGTGGCGTAGTTGCGATTGCGCAATGGCGAAAACATACTGTTGGATGCGGGGGCTTGCATAAGGCATGAATTATGGCGTGCGATTTGCAACGCACTCAAGTGCATCTAAGAAATGCGCGTGGCTTGTAGTCGCAAACCCATCACGCGCATCACTTTTAGCACTATAGCAAATTCAGGATTTCCTTCGATCTTAGTTAATGTGACTTGCCAGTTGCTGAGAATAAAAGTCAAAAAAACTCGCCTCTCCTTGCAGGGAAAAGCGAGTAAAAAGCAATAATTTTTTAAACTTCAAAGCACTTGCTAGCAAGTCAGGTTAGTCAGCAAATTGCGATTAGCTTCCCATAAGCGCCGCTTCGAGGCGGACATAGCTGTCTTCCATGCCGTTCTCCATGCCAGTAGCAAGCATGGCATCGCGCACTTCTGCATTTGGCAAGGTCATGCGGATCGTCATCAATGTTCCGCTACCGTCTGTCGCGAAGTGGGTCTCCACATGGTTGTCCGGCGTTGGGTCGGGCATGTGCATGCGCTCGACATGCACAATGGTGTGATCTGGCTCCAAGCGAATATACTCGCCTGTCAAATAGAAGCCATTCCCTTTGCCGTCGCTCCACTCATATCGGATTTTGCCACCCGCATGAGCTTCACTGATACAGACCGGCATTACCCATCCATCCGGTCCAAGCAACCATTTCTTTATGATTTCCGGGTCGGTGTGGGCGCGATACACTGCCTTTGGCGATGCGGCGAAACGACGTGTCACCACGACATGCTGTTCACCTTCTGTCTTTATGGTCATTTTTGTTTTCATCATTTTTCTCCATTTTGTTTATTGGTTGTTGTTCAGCAAGAATGTGATCAAGACGCTCGTAATTAGCCTCAAGCGCCGTTCTTAAACCACCTATCCATTGTTCGACTTCGACGATGCCGGTCTGCGCAAGCCGACAAGGGCGTTTTGCGCCTTCGATACGGCGTGAAATTAGCCCTGCTTCTTCCAAAACACGAATATGCCGCGATATCGCAGGCTGACTCATGGCAAACGGTTTGGCTAATTCCAATACAGTAGCCTCGCCCATAGCCAAACGCGACAGAATCGCCCTGCGGGTCGGATCACTAAGGGCAGCAAAAGTGTTGTCGAGTGTGTTCATATAACACACTTATTATATAATTAATTTGTTATTTGTCAAGAGGCAAACGCCTAAAGTTGATCCCGTTGGCTAACACATGTGATCGAGGTGACCAAAAGAAAGAATGTTACGCACGAATTTGCCGCACTACGCAAAACTCTTACTGAGTGATCATGCAAAGTCGGGAAAATCAAAAGGTGATTAATATATTTTTGTCCCGAATTTTCATTATTCTGGTGATACACTCAAAAAAGCTGCTGCCGCAAGAAGCGCATCGCCTCGGCGCGCATGTCGGCGGTCTCAAAATGCCCGATCTCATAACGCTTCATTTGCCAAGCCTCTGACGCACGTAGCTGCGCATAGACGCGCTTTAGCTCGACGTCAATGCGATCCAGACCTGCGGGCGGCGTGAGGCGATCTTGATTGCCCTCTAGCGCGAGGTGTGGACGTGGAGCGATCAGTGCATTGATTTGCGCAGCGGTGAAATGTAGCAGCAAGCGCGGCACGTAATAGTAGATGCCGTGACCATCTAGCCCGCGCGCATCTATCAGCGCCTGATAATCCGTCAGGCAGCATAGATCAACACAGGCACGGATGCGCGTATCCAGCGCGGCGAGCCATTGCGCCATCGTGCTGCCGAGTGACAGACCCAGCGTAGCGATGCGCGTCGCATCCACATCTGCACGAGTGTGCAGATAGTCCACCGC
>CAZVQE010000012.1:0-16755 GCA_964628875.1 uncultured Anaerolineae bacterium | reverse complement strand
AGATACGCCATCTCGCCGTGTCGCCCATTCGAGAGCCAATTCACAAACGCGGCGTAGCTCGGCGCGTCACCATCGGTCAGCGGCGCAAAACCCAACAGATCAAAACCGAGCGACGTGGCGTACTCAATGATCTGCGTGGCGTGCATGTGATAGTTCTTAGTTGTTAGTGTTTAGTTTTTAGTGAGCTGACTAAACTAACAACTAAAAACTAACAACTCGATTATCTCGCACAAGACGCTTGTTTGCCGCCATCAACGCAGATGACCTCAAGACCGGCGTCGGTGGCAATGATGATTTGTTGCACAGTCTCACCCGGTCGCACAAAGCCTACAAAGGTGATATCGCGCGAGCCACCCGCGGGGATCGGTTTGATGTCGCCCGAGCGCGCCTCTTGCGGACAGCTCAGATAACGTTTGCCGCTATTGGTCGTCATGAGCGCCGACGCGCCCGTAATCGGGGCGTTGGCTTCGTTGGTGATGCGCAGCGTCATTTGCACTTTGCGATTGACACCGACGCCAACATCATTGGCGACACAGTCGGTCACGCGCGGCGCGACGCGATCAAAGTAACGCAGATTGAGTAACTCGGCTTTTGAAAAGCCGATGCGCGCCTCGACGACAGATTTGATCGGCAGATTGCCCTTGATGATTTCGCCGGGTCCGATGTTGCAGGCGATCTGCTTGCCATAGTCGTCAAAGCACATCACTTGGAATCCAACATCCGCAATCACAAACACGCCGCGCACGCTTTGATGCGGCTTGAGGTAGTACGAGTAGGTCACTTCGCGCGATGCGCCGCTCGGCAATGGATCAAAGATGCCGTTGTAGCCGTAGTAGCACGAACGAATCGGCGCGCCATCGTCGCTCAGCATGGGCACGGTCGCCCAACCGCTGATCGTTTGTTTTGACGTGTTAGTGATTTTGAGCGACGCCTTAAATTTGCGCACGGGGTTTTTGTCATCAAATGTTTTGCATTCGTCAACAGGCATGCCCCAACGCTCATAGCCCGAGTTTTGCACGAGGATGCTGGCATAGCCAAAACGCGCATCTGACACCGATACAGGCAGGTCAATCGGCAATGTTGGACCTGCAGCTATCGGCAATCGTGGCGCACTGGGTGCAACTGGAGCTGGCGGAGGTGCGACTGTCGCAGCAGGCACAGGTGTCTTAGTTGGGGCGACTGGCGCGGCCGGCGACTTTGGCGGCGCTGGAGCTTTTGGTGGAATGGCAGTCGCAGTGGGTGATTTGGGCGGCGCAGCCGGGGCTGACCCGGCGCAAGCAACTGGTTTTGTGCCAACAAAACACACTGCGCGCGCGCTTGTCGGCGTGGCAAAAATCAATTTGCTGATACTCTGCTGCGGATAAACAAAACCGACCAGAGTGATATTGCGCGCCTGCCCGGCTGATAGATCATCGCCGATGCCTTCATAGCCATAGTAGCAATTTACTATGGTCGGTAGATCGCCATCAAACAAACCAAATCCGAAGGGACCAATATCGTGATTGGTCACATTTTTGATTTGAATCGAAACGTTAAATTTGCGAATCGGACGCTTGTCATCAAACGAGCTGCAATTCCCCGTTGGAAAGCCCCATGTCTCGTAGCTCACATTTTGAACGCTGATAGTAAATTCCTCAGGTCCTACATTCACTGTGCTAGGAGTGATCGGCACATCCTCAGCCAGCGTAGGTGTCGCAGCAACCGCAAATGAACCCAACAACAGTGATAACGCAACGGCGATTGACATGAGCTTGGATCGGATGTGCGACATAGTTTCTCCTTAAGATGAATTGATATGAGTCAGTTGCGAATATTGTAATCGTGTTATACACTTTGCGCAAAGGAGTTGCCATGCACATCAAATTGCTCAAAGTCTTCATCGCCAGTTCCGTTGCTATCGCGTCGCTCGCCACTCATGTCGCGCCTGCGCTCGCCGTCAAGGGCGGACAAGAGGCGCCCGCGCATTTTTGGAAATGGCAAGTGCGACTAAGCAACACCAACAAAATTGACGAAGAGCCATATTGTGGTGGCGTCTTGATCAGCGCGAGCTGGGTGCTGACTGCCGCGCACTGCGTCGTTGATGAAGTCCCCGAGGATGTCTTTGTGACACTCGGCGATCACAACTGGAGCGTGGCTGAGCGCACCGAGCAAGTCATCGGCGCAAAGCGCTTTATCGTGCATCCGGATTTTGACGATGAGATTTTGGCGGCGCATGACGTTGCGTTGATCGAGCTACAAAAACCCGCAAAGCTCAATGCGTATGTCAAGCCCGTGCGATTTGCTAGTGGCGCGCTCGAAGAAAAACTCGTCGCCAAAGATGCAATTGTGACCGTCACAGGCTGGGGCGCGTGGAATCGGTTTTTTGGCATGCAAAGCCGCGTGCTAAATCAAGGCACGGTCAAAGTCGTAAACACCAGCGACAAGATCGCTCCCGTCATCGTGACCAAAGCTGACAATGGCGCGCCGTGCTGGGGCGATAGTGGCGGGCCCGTGGTTGCGCGTTCGAGGAATGAGTGGTTGTTGGTTGGCATCGTCAGCATCGGCATCTGCACAGTCAGCGAGAGCCCGTCGGCTTATCCGCGCGTATCGCGTTACATTGACTGGATCAATCGCAGCGTGGGCGCCAATATCGTCGGCGTCGTCAGTAAATAGGTTCGGCGCCATTCAAATCAGCAAACGTCTAACGAGTAGTATCGCATGATGCTCAAAGAATATGGCAATGTCGTGCCTGATGGCTATCAGTATTACGCCAAACAAGTGACGCCGCGCGCCGAGTTGGTCTGCGCGGCGGCTTACTTCAAGTGGTACGATATCTATCCGAGCGACGTAGAGATCACCCAAGCTCAGAGCCAAGAGGCGCGTGAATTTGTCGTTGTAGAAGTGACGCGACTAAAGCTGACACATGATCTCGGCTTTGTGATGCTGCATCACACCCCTACAGTGCTGCTACTGATGATCAATGTTTGGCGCAATACAAATGAAATCTGGGAAGCCGCGTATTTCAAGAGGCTCGATTCAAAGAATGGCTACCACGAGATTGAATTTGCGAATAATTTGCGCGGCACATTTTGCGTGTGGGAGCTTGCGCCTGTCATGCACGAGCGGCATGCGTGGGTGCGCTTCTTATCTTCGGCGCGAGACGAGCGCGCAAAGCAAGACTACGTCAGCGACCGATTCAATGGCTTGATCTAACGCCTTGTTAGTTGATGAATTTTTGGCGGGCTACCCGCTGCCGATTGCTATGCTCACACATGCGCTGCGCGACATCGTGCAACATGCGGTGCCAGACACATTTGAGGAAGTAAAAATTGGCTGGAAGGTCATCGGTTTGTACGTTCCCATTGTCAAAAACAAACGCACATACTACGGCTTTATTGCGCCACACAATGATCGCGCGACGCTTGGTTTTACGCATGGCACATTGATGCGCGATGCGAGACAGATGCTAGGCGCAGAAGAAAAACTATCGAGTGTGCGCTACGTATATGTGCGCTCAAAAGACGACCTGCATCAAGCGCAATTCACCCAATGGCTAAATGAGGCGGCTGAGCTTGCGCGGATGCCTCGCGCGATGCGACACATGCTCTAACGTCTGCTGCGATACCAGCGCACCAGCGCGTTGGTCGAGCCATCGTGCTTGAGTAATGGCTCTGCAGGCGCGGTCAGCTCTGCGCTGATCTTTTTTGCCAGCACCTTGCCAAGCTCAACACCCCATTGGTCAAATGGGTTGATGCCCCACACTGCGCCTTGTGTAAACACACTATGCTCATACAGCGCGATGAGTTTGCCCAAGATGTCCGGCGTGAGTTGCTCCGCCATCAGCGTGGACGAGGGGCGGTTGCCCTCAAACACGCGATGCGGCACAAGCCATTCGGGCGTGCCTTCTGCGCGCACTTCATCCGCCGTTTTGCCCATCGCCAATGCCTCGCTCTGCGCAAACAGATTTGACGTGAGCAAATCGTGATGCGCCCCGTTTGGATTGAGCGACTTGGCAAAGCCAATAAAGTCGCACGGGATCAAGCGTGTGCCTTGATGAATGAGCTGATAAAACGAGTGCTGTCCATTTGTGCCGGGCTCGCCCCAGTAAATCGCGCTCGTGGCGTAATTCACGCGTTTGCCCTCTAGCGTCACGCTCTTGCCGTTGCTCTCCATCGTGAGCTGTTGCAGATATGCCGGGAAGCGTTTGAGATATTGGTCGTACGGCAACACCGCAATCGTCTCCGCGCCAAAAAAGGCGGCGTACCACACCGCCAACAGCCCCATCAACACAGGCAGGTTTTGTGCGAATGGCGCTGTGCGGAAATGTTCATCCATCGCGTGGAAGCCACTCAACATGGCGCGAAAATGCTCGGCTCCGATGGCGATCATGGTCGAGAGACCAATCGCCGAATCCATCGAGTAGCGTCCGCCGACCCAGTCCCAAAAGCCAAACATGTTGGCGGTATCAATGCCAAATTTGCTCACCTCATCGGCATTGGTCGAGACCGCCACAAAATGTCGCGCCACCGCCTTGGGGTCTTGCAGCTTTGCCAGCGCCCACGCCCGAGCGCTGGTGGCGTTGGTCATCGTCTCTTGGGTAGTAAATGTTTTGGACGAAACGATGAACAGCGTTTGCTCGGGGTCGAGGTCGCGCGTGGCTTCGGCAAAATCGGTGCCATCTACATTTGACACAAATCGAAAAGTCAGATCACGCGCCGAGTAATGCCGCAACGCTTCATACGCCATGACGGGTCCCAAGTCAGAGCCGCCGATGCCGATATTCACGATGTTGCGAATGGGTTTTCCAGTAAAGCCAAGCCATTTGCCGCCGCGCACTTGCTCAGCAAATGCACTCATACGCTCCAAAACGCGATGCACTTCGGGCACGACATCCGCACCATCCACCAAGATTTTTTGCGAGGCGGGCGCGCGCAACGCCACATGCAGCACGGCGCGATTCTCGGTGGTGTTGATCTTGTCGCCGCGAAACATCGCGTCAATCTTGCCGCGCAAGCCGCGCGCCTCAGCCAGTGCGATTAACAAGCTCAACGTCTGCGTCGTGATGCGCTGCTTTGCAAAGTCGTAGCGCAGCCCCAACACCTCGCGCGTGAGTGTTTCAGCACGCTGCGGGTCTTGCGCAAACATCTCGCGCAGGTGAATGGGACTGATGCTGGCGTAGTGCGCTTGCAACGCACGCCATTCGGGCAATTGAGTCAGTTCAGTTGTCATGTTATTCGCCTCGCTGTTACAGTTTGATAGGCACATTTTCTCACTGTGCTTAGTTCAAGGCAAAAGCTGCCCGTCATTCTGAGCGACCAACGGAAGCGAAGATCCTCTACAAATCACAATCGCCAGGGTTGTTCGTCGCTATGCTCCTCAGAATGGCAAATTCAAAATCACCCATACGAATCATCTATAAAATGAATGTCTTGTGGTTGCGATGGATCGGCAAAATTTCCTTTTGCATTTACGCGGATTCTCTATATTTCGCGGATTGGATGATGCCGCACTGAGCAAGCTCGCGCGCGGCGCAGTCAGCCGTATATGCAAGAGCAAAGAGATGATCTTTATCGAGGGCGAGTCATCCTCCGGATTGCACTATCTCGCCTCAGGCTGCGCCAAGGTCATCAAGCAATCACTCGAAGGGCGCGAACAAATCTTGCGCATCATCAACGCGGGCGAAACATTTAATGACATCGGCGCGTTTACAGATCGTCCAAATCCGGCGACCGTCATCGCGCTCGAAGAGTGCGGCGTATGGATTTTGCCGCGCGCGGTGATCGCTCAGACCTTGCGCGAGCAGCCTGAGATGGCGCAACACATCATCGAAAACATGGCGGACAATCTGGTGCAATTGGTCAATCTGGTCGCCGACTTGTCATTGCGCTCGGTGACTGCGCGGCTGGCGCGGCTGCTCCTCGACGAAGCCGACGGCGATGTCATCCACCGACCGCGCTGGCAAACACAATCCGAATTAGCCGCGCGGCTCGGCACCGTGCCAGACGTGCTACAACGCGCCATGCGCGCGCTGCAAAGTGAAGGCGCTATCGAGATCAGCCGCCAAGAGATTCGTATCGTCAATCGCGCAACACTGGAAACGCTGTGCAAGTAGGCAATGCGACTTTTGTCGTAGACACACGTGGCGACACGCGTTAATCTAATTGGCATTATGCCGATCCCCTATCTCTTGGTCATTTTGATCTACGCCATTGTTGGTTTGCTGAGCGCTATTGATGCCTCGCTCGTCAGTCTAAATGTGTTTAATGTATTTCCGGCGCTGCGCTGGATGCGCGTGCACTTTGTCACACTTGGCATTTTGTCGCAAACCATATTCGGATTGCTGCCCACGCTCGTCGCCTCATTCTCAAAAAAGCCACGCCCGCCGATGCGCTGGGACATCTGGCTGCTGCTCAATGCTGGACTCGTCGTCTTGATCGGCGGATTTGGCGGCATCATCCAACCTGTCATATTTATTGGCGGTGCATTGGTGTTTGCGGCGGTCATCTTGCTTGCAATCGAACTCGTAAGCCTGCGTGACGCGTCGCCCGCCTCGCTCAAGTTTTACCTGACCGCGTTGGCATTTTTGCTGGTTGGCATCATCATCGGCACGGGCTTGTATCTTGGCTGGAGCGAGCCGCTGCGTATCAAAGTCCCGCTCGAGGCGCACATCCATGCCAACACGTGGGGCTTTATGTCGTTGATGTTTGTTGGGTTGCTGATTGACCTCGTGCCGTCAATGACCGGTCAGCGCCTTGGCTCTGCGAGAGCGATCCGCGTGATTTTTTGGGGAATGACGCTTGGCGCGATTGCGCTCGTGCTGTCACCTTGGATCGGCGGCGTCGAGGCGCTTACCATCGGTGGCATCGTTTTGCATATTGGCGCGACGGTCGTCGTGCTTGTTTCACTTGTGCATGCCTTTCGCGCAGCCCATAAGCTCAACTCTGTTGGCGCATGGCATCTGATCGGCTCCTACGCATGGATTCTCATGCCCGTGCTAGTCGCGCCGTTGATCTTGACCGGCGTGCTGGAGAGCGGTCCCATCGAGTCCACCGCGCCCCAAGCGCTGGTGTACGGTTGGATGTTGCAGTTTGGCATTGCGCTGGTGCCATACGTCGCGCGCAAATTCATTCTCAAACAGACCGACGCCGCACTCGGCGGATGCCGCGGCACGCTCATCGCCATGACGCTCGGCAGCCTGCTGGTGTGGCTCAGCATCTTTAGCGGCGCATCGCTGCGCGGCGCGTTATATGCGGCGGGCTTTGCGTTGTATGCGCTGGCGTTTGTGCGCCTGCTCAAAGAGCTATTTGAGATCGCCCAACAAGGCTTGCAACAGCACGGTCTGGCGTAATGTGCTAGCCCTCGATGCGCGGGCGATACTGCAGCGCCTCAGCCAGATGGCTGGTGTGAATGGCATCCACGTGAGCCAAGTCTGCAATCGTCCGTGCAAGCTTGAGCACGCGATGAAAGGCGCGCGCGCTCATGTGCATCTGTTGCATGGCGGCTTTCATTAGATTTTTGCCAGCCGCGTCCAACGCACAATGCACATCCACCTCGCCGACGCTCATATCGGCGTTGCACAGCGCGGCGCTGCCCGCAAATCGGCGCGCCTGCACATCTCGCGCGGCTTGCACACGCGCACGGATCGTCGCCGAGTCTTCATTCGCGCGCGTGTCGCTCAGCTTTTCGTACGGCACGCGCGCCACCTGTAAATGGATGTCTATGCGATCCAGCAGTGGCCCGCTGATCTTCTTTTGATACTGGCTGATCTGCGCCGATGTGCAGGAGCAGGGTTTGATTGGGTCACCGTGCCAACCGCACTTGCATGGATTCATCGCCGCCACGAGCTGAAAGCGCGCTGGAAATGACAACGAACCCGCCGCGCGGCTGATGGTCACGGCTTTGTCTTCCATCGGCTGACGCAGCACCTCAAGCGCGCGCCCATCAAACTCGGGCAGCTCGTCGAGAAACAACACGCCGCGATGCGCCAGCGTGACCTCGCCCGGGCGTGGCAGCTTGCCGCCGCCGATCAGACCCGCGTGACTGATCGTGTGATGCGGCGAACGAAACGGGCGCTGAGTCATGAGCGGCAGCGACGGCGGCAACATATCCGCGACGCTATAAATGCGCGTGACCTCTAGTGCTTCGTTGGGCGTCAGCGCGGGCAAGATGCCCGGCAACGCGCGAGCGAGCAGAGTCTTGCCTGCACCCGGCGTGCCGATCATGAGTAGATTGTGTCCGCCGGCGGCTGCGATCTCAAAGGCGCGCTTGGCAGTCTCTTGACCTTTGATCTCGCTAAAGTCCGTAATCGCAAATGCCGAAAATGTATCTTGCCGCGCGGCGATCATCTCACTCGACACGCGCGTTACGCTCAGCGTGCCGCTGTGCAGGTCGGCGACCAATTCACCCAGAGACTGAGCCGCACATACGTCAATGCCATCCACGAGTGCGGCTTCGTTGGCATCCGCCGACGAGACGATGATGCGCGCAAATTTTTGCTCGCGCGCATACGCCGTCATCGGCAGCACGCCACGCACATGACGCACCGCGCCATCCAGCGCCAGCTCACCGATCACGAGCGTGTTGTCGAGCGCATCGAGCGCCAGTTGCTCTGACGCTATGAGGATGCCTAGCGCAATCGGCAGATCATAGGCAGGTCCGATTTTTTTGATGTCGGCAGGCGCGAGATTAACCGTGATGCGCGAAGTTGGAAAATGCAAGCCGCTGTTGCGAATGGCGCTGCGCACGCGCTCGGCGCTCTCTTTGACGGCGGCGTCCGGCAGACCGACCAAAGTAAACGATGACAAGCCGCGCCCGCAATCTACCTCGACCTCTACGGTGGTGCCGTCGAGTCCGAGAATGGCGCACGAATAGACTTTGGCAAGCATGGCAATTTAGTGCGCGATAAACACACCTTGCTCTTTGCGAATGAAAATTGAGCCGTCGCGTTTGATACGCTGTTCGATCAATTCCAGCAGGCATGGCTGCTGCGCGGGCGGCACCATCGCGCGGCTCATCGAGAGGATGTAATCCATGAGCGGCTGCGCCTGCGTCACGATCAGATTATCCAGATAGTCGCGGCGCTCGACCTGCGCAAAGACCTGTTGAATCTGATCTGCGCCGTTGTCGAGTCGAAAGTCCACGCCAGCAAATGTGTTGATGTTTGGCAACGTCGGGTCAAATACAGTGAGCAGGTCGTGCAAGTCTTGCATGTGCTGCGCGCCGATGGTCGAAGCGTAAAAACGTCCACTGGGTTTTAGCACGCGGCGGATCTCACGCAACGCGCGCTGACGATCTGGCACGTGATACAGCATGTGGTTGGCGATGACGATGTCAAATGTGGCTGTGTCAAATGGAATGTCTTGCGCATCAATAACGCGATAGTCAAACGTAGCTTGCGCGCCAATTGCGCGTTGCGCAGATTCCAACATTCCCGCCGAAAAATCCGAGAGCGTTGCAGACAAATGAGGCGGCAAGCGATCACCATTTTCTTGCCACAGCTTGCCTGTGCCGCAGCCTAATTCCAAAACACGTGCGCCGTCCGCAAAATCAATCTGCTCAAACAACCAACGCATCCAGCCATATTTGTTTGTGCTAAACCGTTGATGTATCGCAATGCGCGCGTCAAGATTTTGCGAGGTGGCATATTGTTGTTCTCGCAAATAGTTGGCATCCGTGTTTCGCAACATGCGCACATCGTATCAGATGAAAAATAAAAACAAGGGCAAATCTCAAATTTGCCCTTGTTTGCTCTGTTTACAGCTTGACTTAGTCGAGCTTGCGCACGCGCAACTTCTGACCTGGGTGAATCAAGTTCGGATTCGGGCCGATGATGTCTTTGTTATCTTCGTAGACACGAGGCCACTCGTGGGCGTTGCCGAGGATGCGCTGAGCAATGACGCTCAGTGAGTCGCCGGGCTGCACGACGTAGATGTTGGCTTCGTCAGCGGCTTTTGCGGCGGCTTCGGCGGCGGCTTTTGCCTTTTGCTCCATCTCAAGAGCTTCGCGGGCATCACGCTCTGCGTCGCGTGCTGCGCGTAGCTTTGCCTCTAGCTCGTCTTTTTGCGCCTCAGCCAATGACTTGGCGGCTTGCGCCTCGACGGCGTCGCGCTCGGCGGCTTCCTTTGCAGCCTGCATGGCTGACTCTACGGCGGCGCGCTGCTCCTCAGCACGGGCAGCCACATCACGCGCGGCTTGCTCGGCTGCTACGCGCGCGTCGGTCGCTGCTTGCGCCTCAGCCGCTTTTTGCGACTTTGATTTCAATGCGTCGGTCAGAATGTCGAATAAACTTTTTGCCATTTCTTTTCTCCTTTGAATGTTTTGAAGTACCTTAATTGTATTCGGTTTTTCGCACTTTGCGTGCGGCACATTTAATAACGTGTGAGTATATGAACTGTGTTTGATTTTGCTATTAAATTTATGCAGATCAATGCATCCATCATCATTTAGCAACGCGCCACTCGGCGGCATAAAAGGTCAAATAGTCGGGCAAACGTGATCGCCAGTAAGCCTCATCGTGTCCGCCTGAGCCGATAGAAACTGTGTTTGAAATACGATCGCTGGTCATTTGTTTGCCGAGCGCTTCGATGGCATATTGCATGGCATCTTCGTCACCACTGTCGAGGTAAAACCGTTGTGTGCGCGCATCGTCAATGCTGCGGGCTAATTCCATCATCGTAAATGACTCGGACGCGCCATACAGCAAATCGGCGCTGATGGCTGGGCTGTGGCCGCCCACGTTGCGAAAAACATCAGGATGTTGCAAGCCAATCTCAAGCGACCAATAACCGCCGCGCGAGATGCCGCCGATGCCACGCTGTGTAGAATCTTGCAATGTGCGATAACGGGTATCAACAAAATGCACCAGTTCATTTGCGATCATGTCCTCCCATGATTCGCTGCCGCCCCCCGTATATACAAATTTGCTGGCTTCGCCCAAGTCTTCATCCGACTCAGGCGCGATGATGATCATAGGCGCAATTTTCTTTTGTGCGATGAGCGTGTTGGCGGCATCGTCGATATCAATGTCCGCCCATTGATCGGTGACGCCAAGTCCGGGCAAAAGATAAAGCACAGGATAGCGCGTCTGTGTCAGGCTATAGCATGGCGGCAGATACACATGCACAATCACAGGTTCAGCGCTGATTATCTTGCTGTTCATGTTTTCGGCGATGCGCACGCCTGAGGTTTGATTGCATGCAAAAGTCGGAGTGGATGTAGCGGCGGTTTCCACTTTTTGTGGAATGGCGCTCGGCGACGGCGTGGCTGATGGCAATGTCGCAGCGCGCGGGGTGCGAGTCATATTTGGACCGGTAGCGCGCCGTGTCTCGCGTGGCGCAGATGTGCGCGTGGTTGCGCGCGGCGTTTGAGTGACGAGGGTGACCTGCGGCACAAATGTAACGCTGCTTACTGGCGTTGCCGATAGATTGCTACAGGCCGTGAGCGCAAATGCAACTGCGCACGCCATAAAAATTTGTCCGCGATAAGCCAGCTTCACAATCTGGCGATGTTAGCTGGCATTGATAAGTGATTTATGAAAATGGATGAGGCTCTCGATAAACACGACTGTGCGATGACGATGCACACCATGTCCGACGCCGGGCATGACGCACAGTTGTGCATTGGGCAGATGCTGATATAAGCTGATCGTTTGGCTGAGTGGCACGATCGGGTCGCGGTCGCCGCCCATCACAAGCACGGGGCAGGTGATTTGTGCTAGTTGCTCGTGCGTAAAGTTAGGACGGATGCGATCCTCTACGCGCCACCAATTTAACAAAACCCGCGGATCTATCACATGGGTTGTGTGCAAAAATTTCCACCATAGCGGCTCTTCGTTTGTCATGCGCTCGGCATCCCAAAAATTGCTTGCGCCGCGCGTTTGATCCAGCGTGTAGTTGTTGCTGATGAGTGTGAGTGAGTGTGCGCGCGCCAGATGGCGATAGCCAAAAAACAACGCTACCGACGCGCCGCCGCTAAAGCCACACACATGCGCAGATTCGATTCTCAATAGGTCGAGCAGACCTGCCACATCATCTGCCATCTGCCGCAGATCAAGCTGGTCGGCGGCGTTTGTGCTGCGTCCGTGTCCGCGCATATCTACGCCGATGATGTGATAACGCGATTCAAGATGCGGCGCCACGCGCTTCCAGCACGCCTCAAAATTTTCCATTGCGCCGTGTAGCAGCACGAGCGGCGGCGCGTTTGGGTTGCCGAGCTGTGTGTAATGCAACTCAGTGGATGACAATCGGGCTACGAGCATCTCATGAGTATGAGCGGAGCTAACTCGTAAACTGCTCATTTGATCTAAACGCAGTGCCTTGTCCGCGCGCGACCAATTCGCCCAACTGATTGGTGATGTCAATCTGATACACGCCGATGCGCGCGCCAAGATTGATTTCATTGCCAACCGCCGTCAAGATGTCGCCCGCCTTCACGCCACGCATAAAGCTGAATGCCACATCTATCGCCACCGCTTTTGTCCCGTGCGAATTGCACGCGCAACCAAACGCCATTCCACCTAAACTCATCAACGCGCCGCCGTGACCGATGCCATGAAAATTGAGCATGTCCGAGGTGAGCGTCATGCTTACGCGCGCATAGCCAGCGCGCACTTCTTCGATTGTTGCGCCGAGTAATTTTAGATAGCGATCTTGCTCTAAATAATGGTGAATAGCCGTATCCATAGCGAAATAATTTTTGCATTATATTGGGCGACTTTAAAAAAATGCGAATACATAGGCTAAGCGTCTTGACAGCCTTCGGTCTTCTTTTGAGTGGTTGCATTTCCTCGACTTCTTTGAGCCCTCTTCGACCGATTGACTCTTCTGTTCAAACAGTATCGCCTCCAAATGCTTCACCTCTTGCGTCACCGTCCGCTCAGCCATTAGGGCGACACAACATTGCACAGTTGATGCGCGATGAGGTGTTTTCGCCGCCCGCTCAACAGAGCTTGCCTGCAGAGGCAAGTGTGATACGCCAGCATTCACGGCTGGGAATCAATTTTGCCAACTATTTTGATATGTATGCGCAGATGCGAGATGCAGGCGCGTCATCAGATCGCGTCACCTTTGTCATGGATGCAATTGAGCGAAGTCGCGATCAGTTTGACTTTCGGGCGTATGACAATCTCGTGTTTAACTTGGCGGCTCCACGCAATATGAAAGTGTTGGGCGTGTTGGTAAGCGGCGGCGCAAATTGGGCGCATGATGCGACCAAGCCAAAATCCGACTTTGGTTGGAGCGTGCCTGCAGGGCTTGACTTTGCGTGGAATGACTCTAGAAATGTATGGGGGCAATTTGTTTATCGCGTCGTGACACGTTACAAAGCAAATGTGCGGGCATGGGAGATTTGGAATGAACCCAATCTTGATGGATTTTGGAAGGCGGATGCAAAGACCTACGCACAGTTGATGCGTGTGTCTTATCAAGCAATCAAAGCGGCTGATCCTACTGCGATTGTTGTTTTTGGCGGTTTGTATCAAGACGTAAATAGTGATCGTATTCAAGCGTTTTGGCAGGCGTTGCGCGAGCTACCGGACGCTGCGGCAAATCATTTCTATTTCGACGCGCAAGGATTTCATCTGTATGACGGCGGCATCTGTAATTCGTTTGATGTGATTGAGAGCATGAAGCGGATGCAAGCCACATATAATCTCGGCGTTCATGACTGGTGGATCACTGAGAGCGGCATACGTGTATATGATGAGCCACACTTAGACTTTGTCACGCCAAACGAGCAGGCGTCATTTGTGATTCAATCTATGAGTTACGCGCTCTACAAAGATGTAAAGCAGTTTTACTATTGGCGCACCAATGATGCCGATGATCTGATTCAGCCATGGGGATTAATCACCAATAACGGAGTGAAGCGCCCAGCGTATAACGCATATCGCGTCGCCGCGACATATCTGCCCGAGTCTTTTAATGGCTCTACGCGCTTTTGGGACAACAACGGCAAAGTGAGTCGTATCGTGTTTGACGGCACACCGCAAGGGCGCGTGACTGTTTTGTGGAATGTGAGTAACCAACCACAAAAACTAACGTTGCCTGTAGACCCAAATGGGGCGACTGTCATTTACCAAAATGGCAGCTCGAAAAATATAGCAACGCGACAAGGCTCAATCGAGATTGAACTCCCACCATCTACAAATTTTCGCCGCAGCGAAAATAGTAGTGTGTGTTTAGCCGGCGGCGCGCCGCAAATTGTTATTGAATCTCAAGCACAATCTACTATGGTGACTGCAGCGCCGCTGTCATCGTCGCTGTCGCTGCTGCCAGCATATGCCACAACCGGCAGAGTCACATTGAGCATCAATACAAACAGCCCAAACGTGACATCCTATGACCTGCAGTATCGCCTCAATGGTGGCAACTGGATCACGTATGACACCTACATGACTCAGTTCCAGTTTTCTATCAACTTGCCGCTACAAGGTTTAATTGAGTTTCGTGCGCGCGTGCGTGACCGCGCGGGCAATGTCCAAGACTGGAGCACAGCCAACATCGTTTCAACTATGGCGACCTATAGTAATACGCCATCTGCACCAACAGGATTGCCGACGTTTACGCCCGCGCCTTTTACTCAGCCACCTCGAAAATCAATTCCGACGAGATTGTTTTTGCCAGTGATTATTAATTAGACTCCTTGCAAAAGTCGGTTCGCTGAGCCTGTCGAAGCCTGTAACATATCGGCGCATCATTCGCTTCGACAGGCTCAGCCCTTACGCTCAACAGCTTTTCAATATAGCAATATTCAGCTTTATTTTCCCGACCAACTTGGCTTGCGCTTCTCTACAAATGCCGCCATGCCTTCCTTTTGATCTTGAGTCGCAAATAACATCGAGAATAAACGTCGCTCCAAAAACACGCCCTCAGTCAGCGAGGTCTCAAATGCGGCATTAACGGCTTCCTTTGCTGCGCGAATCGAAAACGGAGCGCGCTCAGCGATCTCTTGCGCGAGGCGCGTCGCCTCAGCCAAGAAGCGTTCGACCGGCACAACGCGATTCACCAAGCCATAACGCATCGCCTCGTCCGCGCTGAGCTGACGCGAGTTGAGCACCATCTCCATTGCCAGCGCCTTGCCAACCGCGCGCGTCAGACGTTGCGTGCCGCCCGCGCCCGGGATCACGCCGATGTTGATCTCAGGCTGACCAAACTTGGCGCTCTCGCTGGCGACGATCATGTCACACGCCATCGCTAGCTCGTTGCCGCCGCCCAGACACCAGCCGCTCACCGCCGCGATGACTGGCTTGCGAATGGCGCGCAAGCGATCCCAATAACCGATGAAAGGCGAATTCATCATCTCGACGACGCTGGCGTTCACCATTTGTTTGATGTCCGCGCCCGCCGCAAATGCCTTTTCGCTTCCGCACAGCACCATTGCGCCAATCGCCTCGTCGCCGTCAAAGGCTTCGAGCGCGGTCATGATCTCATTCATCGTCGGTCCATTCAGCGCGTTCATAGCTTGCGGACGATTGATTTGCACGATGCCGACCTTGCCATCGGTGCGCGTCAAGATATTTTCATAGGTTGGGTTGCTCATACGCTGATTTTATGCGAATGGCGTTGCAAGCGCAAATGACGCTGCCGCGCCACATACAATTGCACCCGTGTCATTTTCGCCCATGAAGCTTGAGCCAGACTTTAAGAAGTTTTGGCTTGGCACAAGCGTTAGCATCTTTGGCAGCACCATCACTGAGTTTGCGTTGCCGCTGACCGCCGCACAAATACTCAATGCGTCGCCCACTCAAATGGGCGCGCTTGCCGCCGTGCAATGGCTGCCGACATTGCTTCTGGGGCTGTTTGTAGGCGTATGGGTAGATCAACGCCGCCGCAAACCCGTCATGATGACGAGTGACCTCTTGCGCGGCATCACGCTCAGCGCAGTTCCCATTGCCACTCTGCTCGGTCAGCTCAATATGACCGTACTGCTGATCGTGGCTGTGTTGCATGGCATCTTTAGCGTGCTTGAGTTGGTGGCGTATCCGGCGTATCTGCCGACGCTGGTCGGGCGCGAGCACATCACCGAAGCCAACTCGCGCATCAACCTGAGTATGTCGTCGGCGCAAGTGATGGGCCCGAGCCTCGCGGGTGTGTTGGCGCAGATCATCAGTGCGCCGTTTACGATTGCATTTGACGCATTGAGTTTTGTGTTCTCTGCGGCGTGTCTCAGCGCCATTCGCAAACCTGAGCCGCTGCCCGAATATGTCGCTCACGCTGACGGTCCCGTTGCCAGCATCCTCGAGGGCATGCGTTTTGTATGGCAGCGTCCGTTATTGCGCATTCTGTTGATTATGGGCATCATCAGCAATATCGGCTGGGGCATCTACATGGCGGTCAATATCTTGTTTCTGATTCACGACTTGCGGCTTGATTCGGCGCAGATCGGCATCGTCTCAGCAGCGGTGGGAATTGGTTCGATTGCGGGGTCGTTGATCGCTTCGCGTGTGGCGCGTCGCATTGGCATGCCGCGCACCATCGCAGTCGGCGCGTCGCTGTTTACGATTTCGTCGGTGATCTTGCCGTTTGTGCGTGGCGAGGTGCTATGGGTGATGGCGGCGCTCGTTTTTTGTCAGCTGCTCAATGGTTTGGGCAGCATGCTATGGAATATCAACATCGTGAGCATGCGTCAGATGATTACGCCGACGCATTTGCTTGGTCGGGTGAATGCGGCTGTGCGTACGTTGGTGATCGGCATGTTCCCGATTGGCTCGCTCATCGGCGGCTGGCTCGGCGAAGCCATCGGCTTGCGCGGCACAATCGGTGTGTTTGCCGCGATCAC
>CAZVQE010000011.1:11863-16757 GCA_964628875.1 uncultured Anaerolineae bacterium | reverse complement strand
TAATCAATGTGAAAGAGTGTTTGCTCTGTAGGTCTAAATATCTTCATCAACATGCTCATGCCCCCTTGTCACTCAGATGCCAATAGTTGTCACCTACTGGGTTAAATGAATCGTTGCTCTCAAGCGCAGCAAAAACATCACGTGGCGCGACACGCACAAGCAAATTGGCGACGGCGTACAGCATACGCGCGTGCACATTGCCTTGCGGGCTGAGCTTGGCGATCTCGGGGAATATGTCACGCACAATCTGAGATATCTCGCGCTGAGCAAATGCCTCGCGCAACGCGGTCAACATCGGCATCTCGTCGGCGTACACCGACATGAGGTCATCGGCGTCGGTCAAAACTTGACGCTGAGCGGTCTCTAGGCGCAATCGGTTTTCACGTGCGGTTGCCACGCGCACCCACTCGCGCTTTGGTTTGTGGCGCTTGCAGTCAATCGCAAATGTGTTTTCGGCGGCTGTGCGCGAAATCTCGATGACTGCGCCTGCGGGCAGGTCGTTGGCTTTGTACCAGTCGGCTAGTCCGCTGATGTAATGCTTGTCGTGCGCAAGCCACACCGTGTATTTTTTGCCATTTTGCTGATCTTGAAAGAACACGGGCAAATGCGTCTTGCTGCTATCAGGCATCACAGCCGCAACGTGATGATTGAGCGGCATGGTGCCAGCGCGACGATGCGCCGATACCAAAATCACCGTGGCTTTATCGCTACGCTCAATCGGCGAGTTGAGTTCAAACTCTAGCTCGTCATCAATCTGCGTCGCCAACTCACTCAGCAACGCGTTGGTGACCTGCGGGTGACGCGCTACGCCGCGCAACACAGCAGGCACCTCTTGTATGTCCGCAGGTTCGAGCCGTCGCAAGAACCACGCGGGTTTGTCGTTGAGGCTGACCTCAATAAAGCGGTCATCGCTAGCCATCGCGGCATTTAGCGAGGCTTCCTGTAGTGAGCGAGCGACATCGGGCGGCAATGCCAGATCGCGCAAGATGATGTGCGTCGGCAGCGGTCCGCCACCTGCCACCTCTAGCACGGCTTCAGCCAAATTTAAATGACCGTCATTGACATCCGCCATCATCGAGCGCATAAACCAGTCATTGCCGATCTTGAGGTAGTCCTCATTCGTTTCGAGGTTTGCCTCTACGATGGACACCACTTGCGCCCCTTGCTCCTCAAATATCTGCTCAGGTGATTTGACTTCGTTTTGCTGGTTGAGCAATGCAGTTAGTTGTGCGTCATCATTGAGCGCATGCGCAGCCTCGTAGTTGATGGCGTAGTCGCGCATGTAGCCGCCGCTCATCTCGACAGTCATCACCTCAAATTTGCCGAGCCCTTCGTTGGCGCCCGCGCGTTTGCTGATGACTTTGCCGCGCGCAAATGACTGCGCGGGAAACATAACCTCTTCGCCGATTTCAAACGAACGCTTTGGCTGATAGATTCTCCCGCGTTCCATCTCAGCGCGAATGATGGCATTCTCTTTTTCGATGCGCTGGCGCATGATCTCACGCGCAATAGCTGACGACGATTTAGAACTATTTGCTTCGAGTAAGTAGTTTGAGACAGTCTCGGCGTCTTCGGCAGAGAATGTGTAATTTGACCAATATTCAGGTGTTTGCGTAAAGCGATTGACCACGCGACCTCAACAAAATGACAAGATAAAAGAGCGATCAATTATAACTTGCTGAGCGCGTGTCATTATATGTTTTGTCAAATTGCTTTTCTCGCGGTTTCTTTTGTGCTGCGCGCGAGATTTTACGGCGCTCTGAGCGCTACTACGCGCGGCGGCAATTCCTCAAAAATGTAAGTGATCGGAGTGACGATCACGCCGCTGCCGCCGATGCTGCGCAGTTGATTGATGGCATCCGATAGCTCTGCGCGTCGCGCCACGATGGTGACCGAAAACCAATGCGCCTCTTGATTGGTCTCCGCGTTCTTTGGATTTGGATAGATTGGCGCGACGGTGGGACCTTGCAAGCCGCCGAGCGTCGTGCGCTCGGTGAGCAATTTGCCAACCGCCTCAAATGACTCGCCGCGCACATTGGCGACAATCATGACATAGCCTTGTGCGCGCAGATGCGCCTCGATGTGTTCGAGCAGCAGCTCTGCCGTACGCATGACTGGCTCGCGCTGTAGCGATTGTTGGTTGGCGATCAGCACGCTCTGTGTATTGAGAATGACGCCATCAGTCAGCATACGCAATCGGTTTTGTTGGAGCGTTGTGCCGGTCTCGACGAGGTCACAAATAATGTCTGCTGCGCCGATCTCAGGCATGACCTCGAGCGAGCCTTCGGCTTCGATGATGGTGTGAGCGATATCATGCGACCGCAAAAACTTTTCGGTCAGATGTGGAAAGACACTTGCCACGCGTAAAGCCGATGTGCTGCTGCGTGCGCGCAAGTCGGCAACCGTTTTGACATCGCTCCACGACTCTGGCACAGCTACGACTAGGCGACATTTGCCGTAGCCAAGCGCATCGTGAATGACACGCACGCTGCGGGCGACATTTGCCTCTGTCACGACATCGTAGCCGGTGATGCCAAAATCAACGCCGCCGTTGGCGACACTGCTCACGATGTCGCGCGGACGCTGAAACAACACAGTCACATCTGGCAACGCCGTAATGCTACCGATGTAGCCGCGTGTGCTGCTGACGCGCACATCAAAGCCGCAGTGTGACAAAAACTCGAGTGTGGATTGTTGCAGTCTGCCTTTGGATGGCAATGCAAGGCGTATATCGGTGCGTGACATGATCGAAGTAGCGCAAAGATTATCGCACGCCCGATTCCACAAAAGCAGTACACTCGGAGGTAACAAAATCATGTCAGCATCAAATACATTGATAGACGAGTATGTCAGCGCGCATCTCGATCAATCCATCGCAGAGATCAAAACGTTGTGCGAGCAGCCGAGTGTCTCGGCGCGCGGCGAGGGCGTGCGCGAATGCGCCACATTGGTCGAGCACACGTTACAGGCGCACGGCTTTAGCACGCAGGCGTTTGAGGGCTATGGCAATCCGGTGATCGTCGGCACAGCCATTGGCAAAAATAAAAATCGCACGCTGCTGTTTTACAACCACTATGACGTGCAACCGCCTGAGCCACTCGAGCTGTGGACTTCGCCGCCGTATCAATTGACGCTGCGTGAGGGTGCGATGTATGCGCGCGGTGTGCGCGATGACAAAGGCGAGATCGTCTCGCGCCTCGCGGCGATGGATGCAGCGCGTGCCGCAAATGGCGGCGAGCTGCCGTGCAACGTGACGATGATCGTCGAAGGTGAAGAGGAAATCGGCAGTCCACATATCGCGCAATTTGTGCAAGACCATCTCGATTTGTTGCGTTGCGACGGTGCGATCTGGGAGGAAGGCGGCACCGACGGCGCGCGACATCGGCTGCCGCTCGGCGCGCGCGGCATTCTTGCAATCGAGATGAGTGTGCGCACAATGCAGCGCGATGCGCACAGCGGTGCGGCGCATGTGCTGCCGAGCGCGGCGTGGCGGCTTGTGCGCGCGCTCAACACGCTCAAGGACGATGATGAACATGTGTTGATTGATGGCTTTTATGCGGACGCCAAAGCGCCGTCTGCGCTCGACGTGCGATTGATGGAAGAGCAGCCAGATCAAGAGGCATCCTTGCGCAGCGAGAGCGGCATCTCGACATTTTTGCGCGGGCTGCGCGGCAAAGACATCAATCGCGCAGTGTTTACGCCGACCTGTAATATTCAAGGCATTTATTCGGGCTATCAGGGTGATGGCTTTAAGACAGTGATTCCATCGTTGGCGACGGTCAAGATTGATTTTCGGCTCGTGCCAGATCAAGACCCACAAGATATCTTTGCCAAGCTACGCGCACATCTCGACCGACATGGTTTTGGCGATGTGGAATTGAAATGGCTGGGCGCAATGTTGCCATACAAAGCGGAAGCGGATGACCCATTGGTTTTGTTGGCAGATCGCACAGCGCAGGCAGTGTATGGCGCGCCGAGCATGATGATCCCGATGGCGGGTGGCAGCAGCCCGATCTACGCATTTGCGCGCCCGCTCAAGATACCCGTCATCACCGCAGGCATCGGCAATATGCAAAATCGCTCACATGCGCCCGATGAGTTTGTGCGCCTTGAGGATTTTGTGAATGGCACGCGCCACGTTGCGCGAATCCTGTGCGGATTTGGCGACGCGCAATAACGGCGATGAAAATCTCACGTGCGCAATTTGACGCACTGGTGCAAGCCGCCATCGCTGAGTTACCCATTCACCTGCGCAGCCAAATCAACAATCTCGAAATCGTCGTCGAGGATGCGCCGAGCGAGGATGACCTAATCGAAAATGATGTGCCTGACGGTAAGACACTTTTTGGCTTGTATCAAGGTGTGCCGCTCACCGAGCGCGGTCGCGGCTACGACATGACTTTGCCTGACATGATTATGATCTTTCAGCAGCCACATGAGGATGATTGCGATACGCTGGAGCAATTGCGCGATGAGGTGGCTAGCACAGTGCGTCACGAGGTTGCGCATCATTTTGGCATTAGCGACGAGCGACTTGATGAGATTGGCGCGTATTAGCAAAAACACGCGCCCCAAAATCTTGGGGCGCGTGTATATCAGGAGGGAAAGTGAGGGCGCTAAATAAAAATGATTTGCGCCCCGTCGGTCATGTCCATAAAGTCACTTGCGGTGACAATGTCTATGACGCCATCCACAAAATCTTCCTTCTTGAGATCCATCATATCTACTGACATTTTGCAGGCGTAGAGTTTTGCGCCGCCGTCCACCATCATCTGAATGTATTCGCTGATGGGCGGCACGCCGAGCTTGTGCATTTTGTCCTTCATGAGTTTGGTCGCAAATGCAGTCATGCCAGGCAACATGCCCATGACATTTGGAATGCCCGCATTGTCAT
>CAZVQE010000011.1:0-11853 GCA_964628875.1 uncultured Anaerolineae bacterium | reverse complement strand
CGGTGTTGGCGAGTGGCGCGATCTCGAGGTGATCTTGGCGCGTCTTGCGGATCATGTCCATGCCCCAAAACGTAAAGAAGATCGTCACATCAATGCCATTGCCGAGCGCCGCCCAACCCATTACCAACGCCGGGTACGCCATATCAAGATCGCCCTTTGAGCAAATAAATGCAACCTTGCGTGTTTCTTGTGTCATGATAATTTCTCCTGTTGTGTTCTCCGTCTGTGTGGAGAATGTGGCTCTGAGTGTTTAGAAGACGCAACCCTCTGGTTTGCCAAGCCCTGAGATGCGCGCTACTTTCTTCGCGGGTCCTTTTGGAAAGAGCGCAAACATGTCTTTGGTGGTGACACCTGCCGCGCCAGTGATGCGGCGCAGTGTCGGGGCTTTGCCCGACGCAGCGGCATCTTGTCGGCAAAAATCAATCACCTTCCAATGCGCATCGCCCATCTCGCCAACGCCTTCTTCTTTGGCGATCTCAACCGCAATTTCTTTTGTCCATTCGCTTGGGTTTGTCAAAAAACCTTCGTCATTAACTTGTACTGTTTTGCCAGCAATTGTTTTAGTAGCCATGTGTGATCTCCTATTTGTTTTTTTTATTTACTTGCTTTGTCAGCAGTTTGATTACCTATTCCACTCAGCACGCGCAGCGTCATCGCCAATCCACGCCGCATATTTGGATCGCGCAGTTGATTTGCCAATGAGCGATACGAGATATCAACGGGTTCGTCGTTTGTATGCTCGGCGAGATTAATTGTGCTGCGCAAGAAATTCATCACCTCAGGTTGTGTCATGTCCTTGACCGTGCGCAAGATCAGCACGACATTGTCACCGAGCTGGCGCACATCGTCCTCGCTAAACGATGTGACGATCTTGTCCATGATGCGCGCGCCGCCGCGTGCAAATGTAAAGTAGCCTTTGCGGTCGAGGTCATCCATCGCCGTCTCAACTTTGTTAAAGACATCCTTGCTAATGGGACCCGCGATATGCAGCAACTCAGTCACGCCATCAATCTGATCCAGCGCCATCTCAAAATCGCGTCCGTGGCGCGCCGCCTTTTTGAGCAGACGGATCCAATCTTCGAGTGAAACATACGCTTCGATATCTTGAAAATGCTTGGTCGCCAGCGCCATGGCGCGATTGGCAATCGGCGCTGCGTCATGCAATAACTCACTGCGTTGCTCATTGGCGCGCGCGCTGCGCTGCGCATGCTCGGTGAGCAATTGCACCTGCGCCGTCAGCGCGTCAATCTTTTGATTCAACTCAGCAAGCGTTACAGCGTTTTCGTTCATGCGTCACCTCGCTAGTTCGAGCTCCATTTGCCCGCCATACTCATCAATGATGGCAATGGCAACTCCTGTCCTTTGAGCAAGATGTTCCAGTACATCCACTTAAACATCAACTTGCCCCAGTGGTTTGCTTCGGATTCTTCGAGCAGGGTAAATGGACCTGCGCCGGGCAACGGATAGCGTCCGGGCAGCGGCTCGGTTGTGTAGTTAAAGTCAATCAACAAGCCCTTGCCAAAACCCGATTCAATAAAGCAGTTGGCGTGTCCATCAAACAAAGGTTTTAACTCTTGCCCTTCGGTGTAGCGCACAAAATTTTCGCCAAATGTATCTACGGCAAAGTGCGCCACCGAGCCAGCCTTTGAGGCGGGAATGGCAGCTGCGTCACCCAAAGCAAAGACATTGGCATACTTGGTCGAGAGGAACGTGTGCTTGTCTACGGGAACGAAATTGAGATCGTCGCCAAGCCCAGAGGCGCCCACGACCGGCGCGCCCGTGTTGAGCGGAATACTGACAAGCAGATCATAGGCAACCTCGCGCTCGTCGTATGACACGATTTTCTTTGCGTCGGGGTCGGCGCGCTCGATCATAAACTCTGGCTCGACCTTGATGTTTTTCTCTTCGAGCAGGTGTCCCAGCATCTTGGACGCGCGCGGCTTGGTAAATGCGCCCGGCAGCGGCGTGGCGTAGATCAGCTCCACTTTGTCGCGGATGCCCTTCTCATGAAAATACCAATCCGCTAGCATCAAAAACTCAAGCGGCGCAACCGGACACTTGATCGGGTTTTCGACTACGTTCAAAACGAGACGCCCGCCTTTCCAGTTTTGCAGCGCCTTGTTGAGCGCGAGCGCGCCCTCGAAGGTGTAAAACGTATGAATGGATTTGCCCCATTCGCCCTCGCTCAGACCGGCAGTCTGCTCAGGATGCACATCGGCGCCTGTGGCGACGATCAAAAAGTCATAATCGAGTTTGCGCCCGCCACTGAGTCTGACTTGATTCTTGTCGGCTTCAATAGCTTCGATGGTTGCCATGACCATCTCGACGCCAATCGGCATAAAATCGCGCTTTTGTTTGATGACATCGTTTTTGCCATACACGCCAAACGGCAAAAATAAAAAGCCCGGTTGATAGTAGTGAATGGGATGTTGATCTACGATGGTGATTTTCCATTCGCTCATGTCAAGCAAACGACTGAGCTTGTTTACAACCATTGTGCCAGCAGTGCCCGCGCCAAGGACAAGTAATTTCTTCACGGCATATACCTCTGGGGTCAGTGTGCCTTTTTTTAGCTCGAGGTGCATCTAGATGAATGGGAGTTTGTGGCTGGTCACGTGACTAGCTCAATCTGAGCGCTTGATAAGTTTGGGCTGAATTAGCCAAAAGCAATCAACGATGTAGCGAAAACAATAGACACGCGCGATTATTTGCGGTATAATCAGACTTCGCAGTTTAAGCGAAATTCAGGAGAGATTTTCAGTGGCGAATACACTATCAGCACAACAACGCACGCGAAACAGCGCGCGAAAAGCAAAATTTAATCGGTTGCATCGCTCGCGCGCGCGCACAGCGGTGAAGAATACACGCGAGTTAGTCGCAAGCAAAGACGCAAGCGGCGCAAAGGAAGAATTGACCAAAGCCATCAAAGCCCTTGATAAGGCGGCGGGCAAAGGCGTCATTCACCCAAACAATGCGGCTCGCCGCAAAGCGCGCCTCATGAAGGCAGTCAACGCGCTGAAGTAAATCTTAGACTCCGCGATTTTTTTTGCAAGCTCCTGAAGTAATTTATTTCAGGGGCTTGTTTTATTATCTGCTCATGTTACCTGCACGCAAAGAGCAAACCCGCGTCGCGATCAGCCTTGCGTTTGGCGTCATGTTTATGCTGCTTGGGTTGCTCATCCCTGTCATCACACCTGACAATCAGCGCAACGAAATTCTGATGCTGACATTTTGGTTTTGCCTGACGGGCGCGCTGCTGCTGCACGCGAGCAAAACCTATCAACGCGCTGACAACGCGCGACTCTCATGGCGCAGTGCGGCAGGTGTAGTTTTGAGTTTGGTGGGAATCGGGCTGCCACTGATGCGTGTGCCGTTTGTGCGCGATATTGCTGCAGCCGATGAACGTTTTTACGTGATGATCGCGATTGCGCCGGCGTTTATTGCGGGCTTGTTGATGCTACGCGCGGTCTGGACGCGCGAGCCTGCGCCAGATGAATTGCCAACTCAGCCAAGTCGCACGCCAGTCAAACGTGAAAAAGTAGCGCGAGTGCCAAAAGACGATCTGTATCGCAAGGTTATTCCCGTGGCGCTGGCACTGTTGTTTATCGCGATTACGGCAGTGGTTGCGGCTGTCGTGCTGCCAGCGTTGTTGCCTCTGTTTAGATAAAAAAATAGCCGACGAGTCCAAATTCGTCGGCTTGATTTTCTGAGTTAATTTGGTTACGCGCTAGTGGTTTTGCTGCGCACCGAGTCCACCTTGTCCTTAGCATCATTCATCATGCCTTCGGCTTTGACACGCGCTTCTTCTACGATGCGCTCGGCGCGGCGCTTAGCGTCAGCTACGGTTGCATCGGCGCGCTCGCGAGCGTCGCCCATCCAGTCATTGGCGCGGCTGCGAAAATCATCGGTCGCGTCGCCGAGCTTGCTGCGGGTTTCTTCGCCCGACTGAGGCGCCATGAGCAATGCGCTAGCTGCGCCCACCAAGCTGCCAATTAGAATGCCGGCGAAGAATGCGCCAACCTCAACACCTGAATCTCGATCTGCCATTTTTTGTTCTCCTAGTATTTATTTAGATTTATTTGTCTTATTGCGCACAGCGTCGCGCATGCCGCGAACGCGCGCAAAGAAACTTGCAATTTCGATGGCTGGTTTTGCCACGCTATCGCTCACAAAAGTGGTCGTGCCACGCACAGTCTGCACCATTTGCTGAGCGTCACTCATCATGGGTTTCAATTCGTTGCGCAGAAAACCAATCAGCAGCTGAAGCTGAAATACCAGCACGACCAGCAGCGCGCCGATCAACACATTTACAAATGCAAACAAAATGATCACGATATCGCGGATGTTTGCTGTGCGCGCCGGATCAGCCGTCAAAAACATGATCATGCCGACGATCATCACAATGATCAATACAGCGATGATACCGATGATGATGGGCAGTTTCCACTTATTCTCTTTCTCTTGTAGAACTGGAGCCGCATCAGGCGCAATGCTTGCCGCTGGATTTTCCATTTTGAAAAATTATAGCTGAAATACCGCAATTTTTATCATCAATCGTTCAGCAAACAAACGAGGGTTTGACATGAAACATGTCAAACCCTCGTTTGTTAATAGATTTACTTTACTGCGATTTTGATTTGCTTTGGCTTGACGACCTCTGCTTTGGGCAGGCTCAAGGTCAATACACCGTTTTGAAATTCGGCAACCGTCTTGTCAGTATCCACCTCAACGGGCAAAGTCACGCTGCGGCTAAAGCTGGCTTTGCGAATCTCGCGGAAGTGATATTTCTCGTCTTCCTTCTTCTCTTCGGTGTCATTTTGCTCACCTTTGATGGTCACCACGCCGTTTTCAAACATCACGTCCACATCCTCAGGTTTCCACCCTGCCAATGCGGCTTTGACTGTATAGGCGTCCTTGCTTTCAGCGACATCAATTGCGGGCATATTTGCTTTTGGCATCCACGCACTTGGATTCACAAAAGAACTCTCAACGAGTTGGTTCATCATTTCGCGCAAAGAGAGCGCATCATTTACTGGCTCATAGGTACGAATAAATTTAGTTGTCATTTTCTTATAGCTCCTTTCTTCGCTGTGGAAGTTTGATGACACGATAAGACTCAAGTATTGGAGAAGTGTTATGCGATGCATTAGAGTTGTGTTTGAGTTTGAGAATGGCGCTTGCGCAGATTCAATTCTGCCTCTATATGATGTTGAAAACCATGAAAACCCATTGGTGTAAAATTGACCCTCGTTAAATAAAGGACGGCGCTTTTTGGACAGTCATTTGCATGGATTGCCCCTTTTGATTAACAACTTGCCATGAGTTGCAAGCCTCGCACACCATTTGGTGCGAGGTTTTTTATTGGATTTTTGAAACAAGCTTAAATATATGGACAAACAAAATTTGCTGAATATGTACCGGCAGATGCTGTTGATTCGCGTCTTTGAGGACAAGGCGGCAGAGATGTACGCCAAAGCCAAGATCGGCGGATTTTTGCATCTGTATAACGGTCAAGAGGCGGTGGCGACGGGTGTAGTGGCAGCGTTGCGCGAGGATGACGAGTTGGTCACGCACTATCGCGATCATGGTTATGCGCTGTGTCGTGGTGTTTCGGCGAATGCGATTATGGCCGAGCTATTTGGGCGGCAAGATGGCTGCACCGGCGGTCGCGGCGGCTCGATGCACTTGGTGGGCGTTGACAAACATTTTTGGGGCGGCTATGCCATTGTCGGCGCGCATTTGCCGCTGGCAGCCGGACTGGCGTATGCGGCACAATATCAAAATACAGGTCGCGTGACGCTGTGCATGTTTGGCGATGGCAGCACCACTATCGGCACATTTCATGCGGCATTGAGCTGGTCAAAATTGTGGAACCTGCCGATTATTTGGCTGGTCGAAAACAACAAATACGCCATGGGCACAGCCTATGACACACACAGCTCGATCTCGATGCTGACCAAAGCCAAGGGCTATGACATTCCTGCCGAGTCAGTGGATGGCATGAATGCGATGCAGGTGTATGACGCCGTGAGCCGCGCCGCCGAACGCGCGCGCAGTGGCGGCGGTCCGACATTACTCGATGTGGACACCTATCGCTATCGCGGTCACTCGATGGCAGACAGCGACGTGCAACGCAGTAAATCAGAGATCGAAGCATGGAAGAAGCGCGACCCCATTCACATCTTTGAGCAAGACGTGATCTTTAGGCAGGGACTAGCATCTCCGCAAGACTTAGAGGAGATGCACGCCAGCGTCGAGGCAGAGGTCGAGGCAAGTGTTGCATTTGCGGATGCCAGCCCCGAGCCCGCCCGCGACACGCTCTATCATCATCTGTATTCACAGCCAGTCGAAAATATGCAGATTGATGGCTCGCTCATCAAGCCGCCGACGCTGTATCAAAATGGATTTTCAAAGAGCTAATTAAAGTTATTAGTTGTTAGTAATTGGTTATCGGTTTCACAGCAAACTCAACAACCCGCTAACAACTAACAACTAAAACCAACAACTAACAAATGGCAGAAATTACTTATCGAGAAGCCCTCAAACGCGCGATGCGCGAAGAAATGCAGCGCGATCCTAATGTCGTGCTATGGGGCGAAGACATCGTCGCCTATGGCGGCGGTGGCGCGTATGGTGTCACACAAGGTCTAGCCAAAGAATTTCCGGGACGCGTGCGCGACGTGCCGATTGCTGAGGAAGGCATCATCGGCGTTGGCATCGGCGCAGCGATGGGTGGCTTGCGTCCGATTTGCGAGATCATGACCGTCAACTTTTTGCTCGTAGCGTGGGATCAATTGGTCAATCACGCCGCCAAGCAAAGCCACATGTTTAATGGCAATATCAAAGTGCCGATGGTCATTCGCACGCCGGATGGATTTGGTCGCACCGCCAGCACCCACTCACAAAACTTTGATAGCTGGTTGGCTTCGATTCCAGGCATCAAAGTCGTTGCGCCCAGCACGCCGTATGATGCAAAAGGTCTGCTCAAAACTGCGATCCGTGACAACGATCCAGTGGTGTTTATCGAGCATTTGCGACTGTATGGCACAAAGGGCGAAGTGCCAGACGACGAATATCTCATTCCCATCGGCGTCAGCGATTGTAAGCGTGAAGGCAAAGACATCACGCTCGTCACGTGGGGACGCATGGCTGTTGAATCACTCGAAGCCGCCAAGCAACTCAGCAAGGAAGGCATCGAGCTCGAGATCATTGACTTGCGCTCGCTGCGCCCGATGGATTTGTCGCTGGCGCATGAATCCATCCGCAAGACGCATCGCTGCATTGTCGTCGAAGAAGGCTGGCGCACAGGCGGACTCGGTGCGGAGATTGCTGCCCAAATAATGGAAGTCTCATTCAACCAGCTCGACGCACCCGTCGCGCGCGTGGCTGGACTGGATGTGCCGATGCCCTACGCAAAAAATCTGGAGCGCGCGACATTGCCATTTGCCGAAGACGTCGTGAGCGCGGTCAAAGCAATGCTGGAGAAAAAATACTAATAAACAGATGGCGGGTAGCTGTCGGCTGCCCGCCATCTGCTATCTGCTAAAACTATGGCAACTGAAATCACAATGCCCCAGATGGGTTTTGACATGACCGAAGGCACGGTCGCGGCTTGGCTCAAAAAAGAGGGCGAAACGGTCAAAAAAGGCGAAGCCATCGCCGAGATCGAAACTGATAAAACCACCATTCAGATTGAGGCGTTTCAGGGTGGCACATTGATCGCCATCAACGTGCCTGCGGGTGGAAAAGTGCCCGTTGGCAGCGTCATCGGGTTAATCGGTGATGCGGGCGAAAAGGTGACAACTGCGCCCAAAGCCGGAGCCATTAGCAGCTCTGCGCCCGCCGTGCAGACATCCGCGCCGAGTCAAGCATCCGCATCTGCAGATGCCACGCCCGTTGCCAAGCGCATGGCTGAGGAGAATGGCGTTGATCTGAGCAAAGTCAAAGGCACGGGCGAAGGCGGGCGCATCACAAAAGGCGATGTCGAGTCGCACATGCAAAATGCGAAATCGAGTGATGGGCGCATCGTTGCGTCGCCGTATGCAAAGGTCGTCGCCGAAGAGAGCGGCGTCAATCTGCAAAATGTGCGCGGTAGCGGACCCGAGGGGCGCATCGTCAGCGAGGACGTCAAAGCCGCCGCCAAAGCTGCACCCAGTGTGGCAGCAGTTGCTGCGCCTGTCGCGCAGCCAATTGTGGCTGCGAGTGTGAATGGCACAAAGAAGCCATTCACCAAGATGCGCCAAACCATCGCTCAACGCATGACCGCTAGCAAGACCCAAGTGCCACACTACTACGTGACAAACTCGGTCGAGATGGATGCGGCGCTGGCGATGCGCACGCAGATCAACGAGTCACTCAAAGGCGAGGGCATCAAGGTCTCAGTGAATGACTTGGTCGTGCGCGCTACTGCGCTCGCGTTGCGCAAATTCCCAAATATGAACGCGACCTTTGCGGGCGACGGACTCGACATGCGCGACGCGGTGCATGTTGGCATCGCGGTGGCGATGGATGGCGGCTTGATCGTCGTCACGCTGCGCGACGCCGACAAAAAGTCGCTCAAGCAGATCGGCGCTGAAGTGCCAGTGATCGCCGCACGCGTGCGCGAAGGCAAAGCTCAAGCGGGCGACCTCGGCGAGCAGACATTTACGACGAGCAATCTCGGCATGTATGGCACCGAGAGTGTGTATCCGATCATCAATCAACCCGACGCTGGCATTCTTGGCATCGGCGCGGCTGTGCAGACGCCGGTCGTGCGCGATGGTCAGATTGTTATTCGCAGCATGATGCAGCTCGTGCTGGCGGGCGATCATCGCGTGACTGACGGCGCTGAGGGCGCGCAGTTTATCGCCGAGATCAAGCGCCTGCTTGAGAATCCTTGGGCGCTGGTGCTGTAATTTGATGAAGTGGGTGAACATGTGAACAGGCGAGATGCAACTACTTCACCGATTCACCTTTTCACCCGCTCATCTTTTGTTGAATGAGCGTCTCGCTCGATTTACTCCACACGGATGGCGCGGCGCGCGCGGGCATATTGCGCACGCCGCACGGCGATGCACTCACGCCCGTGTTTATGCCTGTCGGCACGCAAGCCACCGTCAAAGGTGTGCCGCCACGTGAACTACAAGAGATGGGCGCGTCGGTTGTGCTGGCAAACACATATCACTTGTACTTGCGCCCGGGTGATGAATTGGTTGCGCGGCGTGGCGGCGTGCATCGCTTTATGCAGTGGCACGGTCCCATGCTGACTGACAGCGGCGGATTTCAGGTGTTTTCGCTCAGCGAGATGCGCAAGATTGACGATGATGGCGTCACCTTTAAGAGCCATCGCGACGGTAGCTATCACCGCTTTACGCCCGAAAAATCAATTCACATACAGCACAATCTCGGCGCAGACATCATCATGTGCTTTGATGAATGTGCGCCGCCCACTGACTACAGCGTCAGCAAAGCCGCCATGCTGCGCACGCATGCGTGGGCGCGACGCAGCGTGCAGGCGCACACGCAAATTAACCAAGACAAACCGAGTGTCGCGCATCGTCCATCATTGTTTGGCATCGTGCAAGGCGGCGTGTTTGAGGAATTGCGCCGCGAGTCGGCGAAATTTATCAGCGAACTGGATACGCCCGGATTGGCGATTGGCGGACTCGCGGTGGGCGAGAGCAAAGAGCAGATGCACGAAGTGTTGGAGTGGATGCACGCTGCGCTGCCGCAAGACAAGCCGCGCTATCTGATGGGCGTCGGCGATCCAACCGACCTCATCAATGGCGTGCTGCGCGGCGTTGATATGTTTGATTGTGTGCTGCCGACGCGCCTCGCGCGACATGGCGCAGCCTTTACACGCGATGGGCGCGTCAATATGCGCAACAAATCATTTGAAGAAGATGACACTCCAATTGATGCGGAGTGTGATTGTTATACGTGCCGCACATTTACCCGCGCATATGTGCGACATCTTTTGCATGTTGAGGAGATGCTGGGGCTATATCTGATGAGCGTGCACAATCTGCATTTCTTGTTGCGACTGATGCGTGACATACGCGGCGCAATCATCCAGCGGCGCATGGCGTCATTTGCGGCGGAGTGGCTAGGGCGATACTTAAAAATTACGAATTAAGAATTACGAATTTGGGTCAGTCTTTGCTTTAGCCGATTTTCTGATTGAGCCGATGATTTTGCAAAGCTCCACTGCGTCAGTAAGTATGCTGATAAATTCAGCCTCAGTCAGATAATCTGTATCCTTTAGCAGTCGCAGCCAATAGCTTGTTTCGCGCGCTTCTTTATAGGCGATGCCGAGCTTGGAAATAAAGTCAGCACGCGATTGCGCTCCGATAGCTTCTTCTACATTTGCGCCGATGCTTGTGCCTGCTCGCAAAATTTGTTTGGAAAGTACCAATTCTTTCTTTTTGGAAGATAAATGTTGATAGAGACGAACAATGCGGACTGCAAAAGCGTAACTCTTGTCTCGAACAACATTGTCAGCTTTCATTAAATCTTTAATACTTCTTAATTCTTAATTCTTAATTGAACTATTCGTAATTGAACTAAGAGAAACTGATAAACAACATCGCAATCAAAAACATCAACTGCACGGCGACACCACCACCGAGTATCAAGTAGGCAGCCATGCGCTCGCGTCTAAATAACGCAAGGACACCCGCCGCAAGATCAGCAACCAACCAACCAACAGCGACCAGTAGTGGCGTCAAGATGCTGCGCGGTGCGCCAAAGCGATCAGGCACGCCCGCCTCATTAAAGTGCAGTGGCACCTGTGTCGGTAAATTTGGATAGCGTGTGAGAGCTACGCCCAGCAATGCCAACATAGACAGCAACATCAGCGCAATCATGATTTGCACGGCGTGATCCGTCCAAAGATCACTCTCCATGAGTGGCGGCAGCAACCGCGTTGAGGTGAGCGTTTGCGTGGGTCCCATTTCATAGCGCGTCTTGAGCGATTCCAAAAACGCATCCATGTCATAGGGCGACACGGCGTAGTTCATTTCAGGCGTGACGATGATGACCTGATCGGCGAGTGGCGCGGTCGAATAAAACCGAATTTTGCCGACTTGCGGATGTTGCCCTTCGCCAAACCACCAGCCGGGCAGCGGCACACGTCGAATGCGTAAACCGTTGGCGACCTCAAGCCCGTCAATGACTTGTTGCACGTCGCTCATCGAGACGACCTCGCGCAGCTCGCCCCAACGAATCACGATTGAGTTACGGTCGAGCGCGTAGCTCGATCTCAACATTGCACGCAGTCTAAAAATGAGCCACGCGCCGAGTCCGATTAACAACAAAGTCAACAACAACAACACAAACGTCAAGCCGCCGACGGGCGTCAAAATCGTCAGCACGATCAACGCCAACGCAATCAGCCCGCATGCGATGATGGCGGCGATGCCGTAGCCATAGGCTTGGCGCGTATCTGTCTCAAATACAGTCATGTGAATTGGATGTGCCGACAGCTTACATCATCACGCGGCGGAAATTCTCAAAGTAATGCGCACTGCCGTCTGCAAACATGCGAAAAGCGCCATTGCGCATGCGCTGCCCGATCTGATCGGGCTGTTTGACTTGTGAGACGTGTTGCTTGACGGATTCGATCTTGCGGTCAATCGTGGCGCTGATGTCTACGAGGTGATTTGGAATGAGTGCGCCTGTAAATAACAGCTCGCGCGGTGAATGCGGTGCAGCGTCATTCTCAAGCAACTCAGCAAAATACATGCGATTGCCAGATGCCGGAAAGATTGCGTCGCACACTGCCATGCCAATGACGCGGTGATCGTTGTGATTGACGCGCGAATTGAAATAATGCAGTGTCTGTGGATCGGTTGTGACAATCATGTCGGCTTTGAA
>CAZVQE010000010.1:15063-17178 GCA_964628875.1 uncultured Anaerolineae bacterium | reverse complement strand
ATGCACAACCGCGACATTCATGTGTGGTGCGACGATTCGGTTGTGCGCGTGTTTGAAGGTCACGAGTTGCCGATTCGCCGCTCACGCGGTTACGCGCCGATGCCGATTCGCCTGACGCAAGATGGGGCGAATGTGCTGGCCGTCGGTGGCGAGCTCAAAGCCACATTTTGTTTGACGCGCGGTGACTACGCCTATATGAGCCAGCACATCGGCGACATGGAAAATCTGGAGACGCTGACCGCATTTGAAAAAGCGTTTGAGCATTTTCGGACGTTGTTTCGCGTCAAGCCAACGCGCGTCGTGTGCGATCTGCATCCGGCGTATCTGTCATCGCGTTGGGCGGCGCAATTTGCACAGACGCATAAGGTGCCGCTGCTCAAGGTGCAACATCATCACGCGCATATCGCGGCGGTGTGCGCCGACAATGGTCGCGCACTGAATGCACCGATCATCGGCGTGGCATACGACGGCACGGGCTACGGCACGGATGGCGCGATCTGGGGCGGCGAGATTTTATTGGCGCGCGGCGGCGAGTGCCAGCGGCTGGCACATCTGCGCTACACACCGTTGCCGGGCGGTGACGCCAGCATCAAGCGTCCGTATCGCACGGCGCTGGCGCAGCTATGGTCGGCGGGCATCGCATGGGACGACGCGCTGGCGTGTGTGCAAGCGTGTGCGCCCGCTGAGCGCCGATTACTGCAACAACAGCTCAGCAAAAACATAAATTGCGCGCCGACCAGCAGTATGGGGCGGTTATTTGATGCTGTGGCGGCGCTAATCGGTGTGCGTCAAAAAGTGAGCTACGAGGCGCAAGCCGCAATCGAGATGGAGGCGCTGTGTGACACATCCGTAACTGAGGCATATGCGTTGGAGGTGTCGAGCGACGCACTGATGCAGATAGACCCGTCGCCGCTGTTGAATGCGGTTGTGCGTGATCTCAAGCTCGGACTGCCCGCAAGCGCCATAGCCATGAAAACCCACCGCGCCGTTGCCAACGTGACGACCGAGCTATGCGTGCGCGCGCGCAAGGCACACGCAGTTCATGTCGTGGCATTGAGCGGCGGCGTCTTTCAAAACGTGCAATTGTTATCGTTGTGCATGACTCAGTTGCGCGCGCAAGGGTTTGAGGCGCTGACACATCGGCGTGTGCCGCCCAATGACGGCGGACTCGCGCTCGGGCAAGCCACATTGGCGCGCTACATCGTGTAGCATGGGCAACATGAAAATCGGCGCTTTGATCGGCGGACTCTTGCGCAGCATGCGACCACAGCAGTGGCACAAAAACGCATTTGTCTTTGCGGCGCTTATCTTTGACAACAAGCTGTTTCAGTCGGCGCCATTGTTCCGAACGCTTATCGGCTTTATGATTTTGTGTTTGTTGTCATCGGTGGTGTATCTGTTTAATGACGTCGCCGACGTCGAAGCCGATCGCAATCATCCAACTAAGCGCAACCGCCCTATCGCGCGTGGCGACGTGACGCCATCTATTGCGTTAGCGTTAGCGTTTGTGTTGGGCGCGGTTTCGTTGTTTGTGGCATTTCGGCTGGATGTTGTGTTTGGGGCAATCGCGCTATTGTATCTGGCGCTCAATTTGCTGTATTCATTTAAGCTCAAGCATGTCGTGATCGTGGATGTGCTGATTATTGCGGCGGGGTTTGTGTTGCGCGTCGCGGCAGGCGTGCCACTGGTCAATGCAGAGCGATTCTCACCATGGCTGTATGTGTGCATGGGACTGCTGGCGCTACTGCTCGGGTTTGGAAAACGGCGTCAAGAGCTGATTGAGCTAGACGGCAAAGCCAGCACACGCGCCATTCTCGAACAATACACCGTGCCACTGCTGGATCAGATCATCAACATCGTCACTGGCGCCTTGATCGTGACGTATTCGTTTTACACATTTTCGGCGCCACAGTTGCCCGCCAATCACAGCATGATGCTGACGATTCCGTTTGTGTTGTATGGCTTGTTTCACTATCTGTATCTCGTGCATGTGAAGGGCGCGGGCGGCGATCCGAGTGATCTGGCGCTGACCGACCGCCCGTTGCAAATTACTGTGCTGCTGTGGGGCATCGTCTCGATCATCGTGCTATATGTCGCGTAACGAAGCCACCGCCA
>CAZVQE010000010.1:0-14963 GCA_964628875.1 uncultured Anaerolineae bacterium | reverse complement strand
TGTGGGGCATCGTCTCGATCATCGTGCTATATGTCGCGTAACGAAGCCACCGCCAGCGCCTGCGGCAAAGTGATCTTGTGCGGCGAGCATGCGGTCGTGTATGGGCGACCGGCAATTGCGCTGCCACTGACGCATCTGCGCACAACTGCAACTGTGCGGGTGAGTCCGTCGCACACAGCCGGACAATGGGAGATCGTCGCGCCAGATATCTATACAAGGTTTTGGCGGCACGAAAACCCAGACCACCCGCTCGCCAAAATCATCACGCTGATCTTGGCACGCATCACGCCGCACACGGATGACGCGCGTTCATTTCAATTGCATGTGACCTCTGAGTTGCCCGTCGGCGCGCATCTCGGCAGCGGCGCGGCGGCATCGGTAGCTTGTGTGCGCGCGATAGCCGAGTTTTTTGAGGCGGAGCTATCGAGCGAAACGATCAGCGATCTCGCGTTTGAAATCGAGAAAATCCATCACGGCACGCCGAGCGGAGTGGATAACACCGTCATCGCTCACGAGCAACCGATCTGGTTTGTGCGTGAGCGCGCGCCGAGCTTCATTCACACACAGGCACAGCCCGCGCTCGTCATCGCCGACACA
Source organism: uncultured Anaerolineae bacterium (assembly GCA_964628875.1). Taxonomy (GTDB): domain Bacteria; phylum Chloroflexota; class Anaerolineae; order J036; family Brachytrichaceae; genus AQU-03. The sequence continues at coordinate 14,366 of CAZVQE010000010.1, read as the reverse complement.
GGCATCCACACGCCCACCAAAATCTCGGTGGGCGCGGTGCGCGCGGCGTGGGAGCGCAACCCATCGCGCAGTGAACGGCTGTTTGATGCAATTGGCGATGTCGTTGCGCAGGCGCGCGAGGCGCTACAAGAGGCGCATTGGCAACGGCTCGGCGCGCTGATGGACAAAAATCACGAGCTACTACAACAGCTCGGTGTGTCGTGCAAAGAGCTAGATGAGATGTGCTTTGCGGCGCTCAAAGCAGGCGCGCTTGGCGCAAAGCTGACTGGCGCCGGGCGCGGCGGCAATATGATCGCGTTGGCGCATGACGCGGCGCATGCGCATGAGCTGCGACATGCGTTGTTGGATGCAGGCGCGCAACGTGTGTTTTGATTTAGCGCGAGGAGCAGCATTGCGATTTTGCAATCCAATTGACAGATTTCGATAAAAATGCACAATACACCGAATTCGCTCATTGCATTTTTATATGAAAAGGTACGACCGAAAGAATTGGTTGCGCTTGGTGCTCGCGGTGCGCGGCACCGTGCTGAAGAAAGTTTTGCCGCGCGTGGCGCTGGTGTTTTTGTTGGCTGCGGTGTTGCGCATCCTGCGCGAACAACTCGATTTGCCACAGCTTGACTCACTCGGACACTCGCTGGTAGGTTTATCGCTTGGCTTGTTGGTTGTGTTTCGTCATAACACGGCGTATGAGCGCTACTGGGAGGGTCGTCGCGCGTGGGGCATCATAGTCAGCGCGTCGCGCAATGTCGTGCGCGTCGGCGCAACCTATATGCGCTCAAGGGTTGATCTGGCAGATTTGGTCATCGCCTTTGCCTATGCGTTGAGCGACCGCCTCCATCGTATCTATGAGATGAATGAAAACGTGCGCGAATGGTTGACGCCAAGCCAAGCCGCAGCGCTATCAGGCGCGGACAATATGCCCGTCGGCATCGCGCTGCAGATCAGTCAGCTTTTTCGCGCAAGCATGGAAGCTGGCGAGATCACACCATTGCAAGTTGGTGTGATGGAAGGGCAAGTTGCATTGATGATCGAAAATCAAGGCACCTGCGAACGCGTCCAAAATACGCCGATCCCATTGTCACATGCAGCGCTCATCAATCAATTGCTGTTTGTGTATCTTGTGACGTTGCCATTTGTGCTCGTGCCACGCGACGGCTGGGGCGGCGTATTGATGACGGTGATTGTGGCATTTGGGTTGCTCGGCATCGAGGCTGCTGGCGTCGAAGTCGAGAATCCATTTGGGCGCGACGACAATGACTTGCCGCTTGACGACTATTGCCGCATCATCGAGCAAGATTGTCACGCGTTGGCGCGCGCGGCATAGCTTTGGGTGAATGGCGCTCTAGTTTGCCGATGCCGCACCAGCTAGCGCCACTCACAGTCAGACTGACTACTTCTCTTTAGCCGCGCGTTCCATTCGCCGATCAGGGATAAACCAAATCAGCGAAACCATGACAAATAGCGCGCAAGAAATAAGCGGGTTGACAAACGCCAGCGGAATGGACACGATATAGCACAGCAACGAGATTTTGCCTTTGGCGTCGCTGCCGATAGCATTTGCAAATGCGGTTGCGTTGCCCTGCGCGCGCATCAATCGGCGCAGTAAGATTGTGTAAGCGACACCTGACATTAACAACACCGCACCATACACCGCCACGGGCAATGAAGCGAAATGCGTCTCGCCCATCCACGCCGTCGCAAATGGAACGATGGACAGCCAAAACAGTAAAAATAGATTTGCCCATAACACTGTGCCATCAACCTCACGCACTGCCTGAAATGTGTGATGATGATTATTCCAGTAGATGCCAATAAACACAAAGCTCAGCACATAGCCAAGCATTGTCGGCAGCAATTCATCGAGTGCGGCGAGCGTCGCCTCATGTGGCGCGCGCAGCTCTAGCACCATGATCGTAATGATGATGGCAATCACGCCATCGCTAAATGCTTCGAGTCGTCCTTTGTGCATGGGCCAGATTATCGCGCTCCTAAAATATTTCTGTTTTGCTTGCAAACGCAATAACATGTCCATCAAGATCAAGACAATAGGCGACGGTGTCGCCCCAATCGCGTGGCGCAGGTGGGCTGACATTAATGCCGCCAGCTTGTAGCGTGCGTTGAAAATATGCAGAAGGTGAGTCAACGTGTAAATAGAGTTCGCTACGCGGCGCACCATGCGCAAGAGCAGGATCAGGCAAGCGCGTACCTAGCAACTTGCGAATGCCGTATTCGGGCATCAGCCCAAACACACATTGGTCAGACAATGTAAATTCGGTCATGCCAGGGGCATTGAGTGTGGGCTGTATATTAAGCACGCTCGCATAAAACAATGTGCTGCGTTGCTGATCTATTACATACAGAATCAAGTGTGCGCGCATGTGCATATTCTCGCATCATGATGATTTGCTGAGCATGCACAACGACATCGAGTAAAATCCTGCCCGTCTAAGCACACGCCCGCGCATGAAGTGAGAGTTTGGCGAGTTGTGGCTTCAGATCCCTCTTTAGGAATCTTCTCTCGCGCCCAGGTTGATCTGCGGCGAACATGCTTCCTCGAGCTAATTCAAATCGGTGATGTATTTGCACGCCGATTTACAAGGAATAACAGTGAGTTTTACAACATTTAATCTGGATGCGCGCCTGCTCAACAATGTCAAGGCGGCGGGCTATGTCACGCCGACGCCTGTGCAGCGCGAGGCGATACCTGTCGCGCTGAGTGGCGCAGACCTGATCGGCACAGCCCAAACCGGCACAGGCAAAACCGCCGCCTTTGTGCTGCCGATTCTCCAAAAACTGCTGCACACGCGCGCCGCACGCAAACTGGCGCGGGCCATGATCATCACGCCAACGCGCGAGCTCGCGGAGCAAATCCTCGACACGTTTAAAGCGCTCGGCAAAAACACCGGCTTGCGATACGCAGCGATCTATGGCGGCGTCGGCGCGGGCGAACAAGAACGCGCGCTACGTGAAGGCGTCGAGGTGCTGGTGTGCTGCCCGGGGCGTTTGCTGGATCACATGCAACAAGGCATTGCCAATCTCGACGGCATCGAGATATTGGTGCTGGACGAAGCGGATCGCATGTTTGACATGGGCTTTTTGCCGGATGTGCGGCGCATCATCGAGCGCATCCCGCGCGAACGACAAACGATGATGTTTAGCGCGACCTTTCCGTCTGATGTCGAGCGGTTGGCGCAATTTGCACTACGCCAACCCAAGCGCGTCGCGGTCGGTCTGATCGCGCCCGCCAAGACGGTGTCGCATGCGTTTTATCCTGTGCCACAGCATCTCAAAGCCAAGCTGCTAGTTGAGCTGCTCAAAAAGACGGATGCGTTTAGCATGCTCGTGTTTACACGCACCAAGCACAAAGCCTCGCGCCTCGCCAAAGTCATTCAAAAAGAAGGCTTTAAGACGGCAGCGCTGCACGGCGACAAAAGTCAGAATCAACGTCAGCAAGCGCTCGACCAATTTAAAAAAGGCAAAGTGCAAGTGCTGGTGGCGACCGACATTGCCGCGCGCGGTATTGACGTCGAGACCGTCTCACACGTGATTAATTACGATGTGCCGGACACAGCCGACACCTACATCCACCGCATCGGACGCACGGGGCGCGCCGAACGCGAGGGAGATGCCTTTACGCTCATCACGCCCGAGGACAACGAAGAGGTGCGCATGATTGAGCGCGCACTCAAGAGCAACGTGGAGCGCAAGATGGTGGCGGGGTTTGACTACGATGCGCCAAAGCCTGAGCAACCCGCAGTGAGCGAGCCCGTGCGCGAGCCTATGGCTGTGATCGGTGATCATGCTCGCCGTCTTGTGAATCGGTCAGCACGTGAGCCACAATCTCAACGCCATTCACATACGCCGCACGCGACGCCTGCGCCCGTGACCCATTCACAAACGCGCCGACCCTACGCGCGCCGCGCGCCGCAACGCGGGCGATAAACACTCGACCGAAAAAATCAAGAAGCCCGTTGCAAAGATCATTTGCAACAGGCTTTTTTTGTTTGACTCACTACTGTTGTAGCGCGTTAGCTGAAGTGCAATATTACTAAAAGGTGAGTGTATTGGACTTCACTCCTTCATTTTCTACATAGAACGAAGATACATATTCATTTAGCTCGACAAATGCAGCATAAGTAATATCAATAGATTGTCCCGGCGCCAGCGCATTGACAACACCCGAGTGCCCATAGAAGCATACATAGGCTTTTGAGCCGTCGCCTTTGATTGCTATTGGCTTGATCGCCAGCGGTTGCACAGTGGCGCTTGTGTTGTTGGTCACACGCACTGAGATATTAAATTTGCGCACGGGTTGAGCGTTATTGAATCCGCCACACCCTGCGTTAGGGTTGCTCATGCCGGCCGGACGCCCCCACTGTTCATAGCCTGAGGATTGCTTTGTGATGAGATACGAGCCACTAGCAGCAGACACCGCGGTAGGCTGTGGCGCCGTAGCCGGTGGCGCGGCGTTGCTACCCGGCAGTCCAACCGTATTGGAAGAGCCCAGCTTGGTATCGCGCACCACAATATAGCTGGCATTCTCATTGTTCTCCATAAAGATGCGCATGATCAATTCACCTGATTCGTTCGGCTTCATCTTGAAATCTGAGATAACCTCTGGATGATTGGCATTGAGCGCCACATCAGCCGAGAACGCACCGCCAGTAATACGTCCACCATAAATGCAGGTCAATGCACGTTGCCCATTGGTCTTGTAAGCGCTAACCTCCAGCCCACCGCCTTCCTGAGACGAGTTGTTTTTAATGGACATGTTTACTTGCAACATGCGCGTCTTTTTGCCTGTGTTGCGGATGGACTGACATAGTTGATCGAGCGGTGGCACAGCCAGTCCATCCATGTTGTCTGGGCGATAAAAATCAAAGTAGCCCGCAGGTGTCACTGAGATTGATAAATTGTTGCTGGCAAGCGCCGCAGTTGCCGTCGGCGACACCTTCGTTGCAGCTGGCGCACTTGTTGAATTGGGAGTCGGCGACGCTTTTGTTGCAGTTGGAGCATTTGTTGAACTGGGCGTTGGTGACACCTTCGTTGCAGTTGGGGACTTTGTAGAGCTGGATGTCGGCGACACCTTCGTTGCAGTCGGCACCTTTGTTGAACTGGGCGTTGGTGACACTTTTGTTGCAGTTGGGGCGACGGTGGATGTCTTTGTTGGGCCGCTTGTTGATGCCGTTATTGTTGCAGTTGGGGCAACTTCAGTTGGCGTAGCAGTGGGTGGCAACGCAGTGTTTGTAGGCGCGACTGTGGGCGCAGGCACTGTGCTCGTAGGTGGAATTGCCGTTGATGCATTGGTAGCTTCAACTACGGGCGAAGGTATAACGGTTGGCGCGGGCGCGCTTCCACAAGCAACTAAGCTGAGCGACCATACGCATACGATTCCTCGAAAGAGTTTGACATATTTTGATGTATTCATGATGTATGCAGATTCGTAAAATAATTATATTATAGATAGTTCATTTGCGTGTATCAAAGAGATTCTCGATTATGCGAAGGATGACATAGCCATGGTAATTGGCCTTACAAACGGCACACTTTGTGCGCGAGTGAGGAGTCCCTGCGTCATTAGTTCATAGGAATTTCTCGCTTCGCTAGAAATGACAATCCCTTATGACTTGCCATCAGTTCCAAGTTTGCCACTACCGCATCTGTTGTATTTTTTGACAAAGAGTTGACAAATGGAGCGAGCCGTGATAAATATATTTCAAGCGTGCGTAAAAATAGCCGCGGAAAGAAAGCAAAATATGATCAAAAAAGAAAATCTTTTTCGGGCGGTACTCACCGCATTGTTCATTACTGCCTCATCTTCACAAACCGTTAGCTTTGCCGACTCACCTCGTGCAATTGAAAGTGGCAATCAGCCGCGCTCTATAGACGCCCCTGCTGCACCGCCTGCGGTCAGCTTTGTGCACACGACTACCGCCAGCAATATATCTGGCAACCTCACAAAACTCATCCACCCGCAACTCGACAATCATCCCGACGCCATATTTTTTGTGACGCAAAATGTGACGCCGTTAGGTCAAGCCATCCCTTCTTTGATATCCACAAAATCCATCGGGGTTTATTACTACGCACCATACTGGTATATCTTCAATCAAGATACTTCGGCGATGCAGGCGGATTTGACCTATAACGTCTACATTCCTTACACGCCTAGCGGCATCCCAGACTGTCGCGTCAGTCAGCCATGCCCCTATCAACATAGCGCAACTTCGGGTAATATTTTTTCAAATTGGACAGAACTTACATCCAGCCTCTCTGGTGAAGCTTCGCTGATTTACTTGGTCACCCAATATTGGATGGGGCAGTACAACAACAAGCACATCGGCATATTCTTTAGCGGTAACTTTGGCACAGGCGTCGGCTATTGGAGTATCTTCAATGAAGGTGGAGACGCGATGCCGAGCGGAGCCAACTTTAATGTTATTGGCTACTCAAGTGGGTCAAGCGTGTATGTGCATTATGCGATTAGCGCCTTGAATATTACTGGTGATTACACAATGCTCGACCACCCTTTGCTCAACAACAATCCCGACGCGTTGATTCAGGTCACGCAAAATTGGAACGGCTATGACGTTGGCGGCGTTTATAACAATCACCCCATTGCGGTCCAATACATCGGCACACGCTGGGTGATTGGCAATGCCGACGGCGCCGCGATACCCAATCATGCCGCCTTTAACGTATACATCGGTGATCGCGCGCCTCAAACTATTACATTCAACGCCATTCCAAACCACACGTTAGGCGATTCACCGTCAAATCAATTTACCATTTCGGCGAGCGCCTCATCGGGTTTGCCCGTCGCCTTTGGTTGGCTGACGCCCGGCATCTGCCGTGTAGATGGCAACGTCGTCACCATGCAAGCCGTTGGCACATGCACGATACGGGCAATTCAAAGCGGCGACGCGTATTACAAAGACGCGCCGCCTGTGAGTCGCTCATTTACGATTAGCGCGCCAGCTAACACCGCGACACCAACACCCACATCAACCTCTACCGCCACTCAAACGTCAACTCATACACCGACGGCTACGGCGACCGGCGCACCGACAGCTACATCAACCAGCACGCCGACTTCCACACCGACACAAACACCTACCGCAACATCATCATCAAGTCCTCCAAAGATTTTCGTGCCAATCGTGATACGCTAATCACTGACAAACACAACGGAGGTTACAACTCGTCTCCGTTGTTGTTTTTCACGCTACACTTGCGGGCGATGAGGCGAGCTACTATGTTGCTTTGGTGCAGTGTTTTGTTAATGGCATGTGCGCCTGCACAAACTGCGCCACAAACAACAACGCCAACAACACAACCCACCTTGCCGCCAAATTCACCCACAGGGCGTGGCGAAGCGCTATTTAATGGCAAGGCGCGTTGCTCAGCATGTCACTCACTCTCGCCCGGCAAGCTCATCGTTGGACCATCGCTCGCGGGCATCGGCGAGTGGGGCGCACATCGCCGCGCGGGCATGGACGCCGCCGCGTATATCGAAGATTCGATTGTCAATCCAGACGCCTACAAATCGCCCGGCTTTGAAAACATGCAAATGGATGGCTCAATCGTCAAGACGCTCACCAGCGACGAACTCAGCGACATCGTAGCATTTTTGCTCACGCAAAAGTGAGCACAAACATTACAATTTTGTTGCGCGTAAAAATCCATTCACAGAGAAACCTATGAAAATCATCCTACGAATCTTTGGCTTTTTGTTGGTGACACTATTGGTTTTGGCAATCATCGGTTTTGTGGCGATGGGGGTCACACCCGCGCCAAGTGATCCCGTTTTGCCTGAGAGTCAGATCATCGTTGGCGCGCAACCCAAAGCCGCATGGACAAATCCGGATGCGGGTTTTCCGCCTATCACCGTGCCAACTGGCAATCCAAGCACAAAAGAAAAACAAACGTTAGGGCGTCTCTTGTTTTTTGACCGTGTGTTGAGCGGCGCCAAAGATCGCGCCTGCGCCGACTGCCACCAGCCTGATCTCGGATTTAGCGACGGCAATGTCAAACCACTTGGCACAGACGGTAAGCCGCTGCAACGCAACGTGCCTTCGCTGTACGAGGTGGCTTACAAAACCAGTTTGTTTGCGGATGGGCGCGCGGACTCGTTGGAATCGCAAATGCGCACCCCGCTGCTCGCCGCGAATGAGATGGCAGCTGCGCCCGACACGCTCATCGCCAATCTCAAAAGCATCGAAGAATATCGCACACTATTTGCGCGCGCATTTCCAAACGAGCCTGACGCGATCACGCTTGATAACGTCACGCGCGCCATCGCCGCGTTTGAGCGCACCTTGATCGCGCATGACTCGCCGTTTGATCGTTTTGCAAATGGCGATGCGAGCGCGCTCACCGCCGCACAAAAACGCGGATTTTCACTCTTTCGCAGCGGACTCGCCAATTGCTACAAATGTCACGCCGCACCGACATTTACCAGCGGCACGTTTGAGGTCACGGGTGTTGGCAGTGATGACCTCGGGCGCGGCGCGATTAGCAAAGACACCAAAGACAATGGCGCGTTTATGGTGCCGAGTCTGCGCAACGTAGCGTTGAGCGCGCCATACATGCACGATGGCTCATTTAAGACACTCGAGGACGTCATTGACTTTTATATGCGTGGCGGCAGCAAAGCAAACAATCAGTCGCGCTTTGTGCGTCCGTTTGATCTGAGCGCGCAAGAAAAGCAAGACATGCTTGCGTTTTTGTATTCGCTGACCGATGAGACGACGCGCCCGCCGATTCCAGATCGCGTGCCATCAGGTTTGCCGATCATGCAGAGCCAACCAAACCCCGCGCGCGCGATTGCGCAGCAAATGAATACAGGCGGCGCGGCCGCGCAAAATCGCGCGCCGACGACACTGCGCGTCAAGCCAAACCAAACTATCCAATCTGTTGTGGATCAAGCGATTGCAGGCGATATAGTCGAGATTGAGTATGGCGTATATCACGAGGCAGTGGTTGCCGATCAAAACAAGCTGACTCTGCGCGGCGTGCCAAATGCCAAAGGTGACTATCCGATCCTTGACGGCGAAAATAAATTTGGCGACGGCGTGAGCGCCACCGGCGACAATTTTTTGATCGAAAAGCTCGCTATCAAAAATTACAAAGGCAACGGCGTCATCGTGCAAGGCGCGCGTGACATTGTGATGCGCGATCTGTATGTCGAAAACACATCGCTGTATGGCGTGTATCCAGTCAAAAGCACAGGGGTGTTGGTCGAGCGCGTAAAGGCAACCGGCATCCGTGACGCTGGCGTGTATGCTGGTCAGTGCCGCGACATCATCATGCGCGACAACGAAGTGTATGGCAACGTCATCGGCATCGAAGTCGAAAACTCAATCGGCGCGGATATCTATAACAACAAAGCCTATAACAACTCAACAGGGTTATTTATTGACCTGCTGCCAAAGTTGCCCTCAAAGGTGTCACTGCAAACCAAAGTGCATGACAACATCAGCGAAAACAACAACTTCAAAAATTTTGCGTTGCCGGGTGAGATCGGCGCCATCGTGCCAGAGGGCGTGGGCATTTTGATTTTGGGTGCAGACGAGGTCGAAGTCTACAAAAATACATTCCGCGACAATCGCAGCGCCGGTATTGCCGTGTTCAACACGGGCGCGGGATTCAAAAAAGAGGATGTAGATGTCGCGCCCAACCCTGAGCGGGTACACACCTACAACAACACGTATGGCAACAATGGCTACAATCCCGCCAAAGAGCTGCGCGATCTGGGACTCAACAAAGGGCACGATATCGTGTGGGATGTCAGCAACTGGGACAATGCATTTGATGACACGACCAGCGATGTGTTTCCGCCGCTGCTGCCACAATCGAGTTGGTCGCCATTTTTGAAGAAGGCGTATTGGAAGACGCTCGATTTTGCGATTAAAAATTTGCTCTAGCGCAGCGCGCGAATCTCGTCGGCGATGGCTTTGTAGGGCGTGAGATACGGAAACGCGCGCCGCCACTCACCTTGTTCGTCAAACAAATAGGTGAAGTTGCCGTGATTGACTAGATAATCGTCTTGCGTGTCTTGTTTGCGTATGCGCTCAAACTGCGCGCCATAGTCACGCGCCAGCGAGTCAATCAGCGCCTCGTCACCCGTCAGCCCGATAAAGCTCGGATCAAATGACTTAACGTATTTGCCAAGCACCGCCGGAGTGTCGCGCTTTGGGTCAACGCTAATCATGACAAAGGCAACTTTGTCAGCGTCTGCGCCGAGGTCGTCCTTGACACGCTTGAGGTCAAACATCGTCAGCGGACACACATCCGGACAATAGGTGAATCCAAAAAACGCCATGACTTTTTTGCCGCGCAGACTGCTAAATGCAAACGGCTTGCCGTCGGTGTCTACCAACGTGAAATCGGGCATGACGCGATTGACCTTGACAATGCCGTTTTGGTCAATCTTCTCGAGACGGCCCTCGCCGATTGGAACCACCGCTGCGAGGTAAGCCGCGAATAGCACTGCCGCGCACGACAACAAAATGCCAGCGCCGATTTTTTGGTTTTCGGTCAAACGTGCAAACATAGAGGCATTATAAAAAAAGCTAGCGCGATCGCGTATCGTAGCGATCAAGCATTTGTGATGATCCAACGTAGCCACAGCACCGCCGCATGCGCCAACGCTGCCGCCATCACACTGCGCGTCGAGGCGTAAATCTGCCCATACACGATGCCAAGCAGCGCCGTTAGTGCAAATTGCGCAACCCAGCTTGAGGCAAATTGCGATAGCATACCGCCTGCCATGTTGATAGCGATGATGCTGTCGGTGAATGCAAACTGCACATACGGCAGCGCAAACAATATCGCAGCCAGCGCGATTGACAGCCACGTCGGGAATCGCAACGCATCCTGAAAATAACGCAAAAACACACCGCGAAAAATGATCTCAGATGGCAACGCCGCAAACACAAAGAAAAACGGCAGCATCAAAATCATGCCGCCGACGGTGCGATTCGCATCAAAGCGCAACGACCCGACCCACCATGCCGCCACAAGCGCGACGCCAATAAACAGCGCCAGATTGAGCAGCATCAAACCCGTGTGCGCCCACGAGATGCCATTGTGTAATTGCAGTCCCATGCCGCGAAATTTGTGCGCGATGGCGATGCTCCACATCATGGCAACCAACAATGCCAATTGGAAATATGCGGCTGGCTCAACCAACAAACTGCTGAGTGCAAATGGGCGCGCGATATTGAATATCGGCAGCGTGTTAAACAGCAGCGTGTACCACACTGCCGTGATCGCGCAAATAGATAAAAAGTTGAGGCGCGATTTTTGGGCGCGCGTCGAGAGCAGCGCCAAGATTACCGGCAACGCCAACGCAGCAGCGCGCAGCCCAAACATCGGCACCTCAGGCTGTTGCAGGCGCGTAAATGGCAACGCCAACGGCGCCAACACAGTCAAAATGCCCATGCTGAGTTCGCTCCATCGCAAGGCGGGCTCATTGAGCGCAGCAAGCGCAATCGGCAAAAAAAGCAACGCGCCCGCGATCAACACATCACCCAGCTCAAATGTCGCCGATTGTCGCGCGGCGATGACATACAGTAATAGCAACAGCAACGGCAAAATGACTGTTGGCAACAACGCTTGGTGCGCCATCTGCGCGACACTCTCGAGCGCGCTTGGCAACGTCAGCAACACAAATAATCCGCTCAACAGCGCAAAGATCACCGTCGCGGCAATCGGCGAGTTAAATAGCGCATCAGTCGGCGCGGCATTGCGCGCAAAGGCAAACACGGCGGCTGCCCACATTCCAAATCGCAATCCTGCGTCAAGCCAACTGGTGGAATGCGCCGCAGCGTCGTGTGAAGTTTCGTTCATGCGGCAGGCATTGTAGCCGTGTTGCCAACCCATCGGGCAATCGTTGAGCAATCATTAGGCAATTTTCAGGCGCGATTGATATACTCGCGCGCGTGTCTGACGCATCACGCTCATCTACACCGGTTCCAAAACGCATCGGCTATGTCCCCGCGTCGCCGCGCCCGCTATCACACACGCAGCCCGAGCCAACCACAAACGCAGCCGCGCCAAAAATCGCGCCCGCACAAGCGCCATTCAGCAAACCAAAAACAAAACGCCGCAGCAAACGCTCAAAGTGGGCGACGCGATTTTTTGTGGCGTCGTTGGTTGCGGTCGCACTGTTTTTTGTGGGAATTGCGCTCGCAGTGGTCGCGTATGTGCGCGTGGCGCAAGAGGTGCCGGATGTCGCGCAACTCAAAGCCAAACGCAGCACATTTGCCAGCACAAAAGTATTTGACCGCGATGGCAATCTGATCGTCGAGCTGACCGACCCGACCAGCATCTCGGCGGGACGGCGCACGTATGTCCCGCTCAGCCAGATTAGCCAGTATCTGATAGACGCGACCGTCGCCACCGAAGACCCCAATTTTTTTCGCTACGATGTTGGCTTTGATCCTGTGGCGATTGCGCGCGTGTTTTATTACGTGCTGACTGAGCGCGAGTTTGTCAGCGGCGGCAGCACGATCACGCAGCAAGTCGCGCGCAACCTATTGCTGTCGCCTGAGGAGCGCAACGAGCGCAGCGCTACGCGCAAATTCCGCGAGATTATTTTGGCGAATGAGGTTTCGCGCCGATATCAACGCAGCGAGATCTTAGAGATTTATCTCAATGAGATCAACTACGGCAATCTGGCGTATGGCATCGAAGCCGCCGCCGAAACTTACTTTAACAAGACTGCCAAAGAGCTGACACTCGGCGAGGCATCGTTGCTGGCGGGGCTACCGCAAGCGCCGGCGTATCACGACCCTGTCGCCAACAAAGATCGCGGCTTGGCGCGTCAAGCGGATGTGTTGCGGCTGATGGCAAAGTGGGAGTTCATTGATGAGACGCAGATTCCGCCCGCCGTGCGCGAGATTCAAAACAAAACTTTTAACATCAAGCCGGTGAATGTGTCGCGCATCGCGCCACACTTTATGCAAGCGGTGCAGTCACAGCTCGCCACCGAGTACGGCAAACAGCTCTATGCTGAGCCGGGTCTACGCGTATTTACGACACTCAGCCCGATTGTGCAGAGCATCGCCGAGACCGCCATCATCACGCAGCTCGCCAAACTCAAAGATCGCAACGTCAGCAATGCGGCAGTTGTGGCGATGGATCCGCGCACAGGTGAGGTGCTGGCGATGGTCGGCAGCGCCAATTTTTACAGTGAGACGATCAAAGGTCAAGTCAATGTCGCGCTGGCGCTGCGTCAACCCGGCAGCACCATCAAACCATTTACGTATTTGACCGCGATGGAAAAAGTCGCCACGCCCGCCACGTTGTATTGGGACCTGCAAACGACATTTACAAATAAGTACGGACAAACATACACACCCAAAAACTACGACGACCAATTCCACGGACCGATGCTCATGCGCGAGGCGCTCGCCCGCAGCATGAACGTGCCCGCTGTCGCGACGCTCGATAGCGTCGGACTGCCTGACTTTTTGAAGATGACGCAACGCGTAGGAATTAATTTTCCGCCCAACGATCAGTACGGATTGGCGATCACGCTGGGTGGCGCAGAGGCGCGCTTGCTCGATATGACCGGCGCGTTTGCGGTGCTGGCAAATGCGGGGAATTACATCTCTCCGACGCTCATCAGTCGCGTAGAAACGACGGATGGCAAAGTGTTATTTGACCGCACGCAAATCAAAGCACGCCAAGTCATCGCGCCTGAACATGCCTATTTGATGACCAGCATCTTGAGCGACAACAACGCGCGCATCAAGACCTTTGGCGCAAACAGTGTGCTCAAGCTGTCGCGCCCAGCCGCCGTCAAGACAGGCACGACCAATGACACGCGCGACAACCTAGCCATTGGCTACACACCTGATCTCGTCGTCGGCGTGTGGGCGGGCAACACGGACAACACACCCATGAAAAATGTGAGCGGTGTCGAGGGCGCAGCGCCGATCTGGGCGCAAGTTGTCGAGACTGCGCTCAAAGGCAAACCCGCGCTCGATTTTGTGCGCCCGCCCAATGTCGTCGAGGTTGAGATATGCACCGACGGCGGGCATGAGCCGTCCGCAAGTTGTCCACCCGATCATCGGCGCAAAGAGCTATTCAAATCGGATCAGCGCCCATTGCCACCCGACGAAGCACTCGAAGCCAGTGTGCGCGCAGGCGACCCCAATCGCCCGCCGCCCGTGCCAACGAGCAATGCGATTGTCATCACGCAACCGGCAAATGGCGCTGTTGTTGATCACAATGCCGGGCTTTCGATTCGCGGCGTAGTCAATCCTCCCGGGTTTGATTCGTATCAGGTCGAATGGGGCGCAGGCGATAACCCAAGTGACTGGCGCTGGATCAGTGGGCCACATCGCTCACCAGTC
>CAZVQE010000009.1:9206-17203 GCA_964628875.1 uncultured Anaerolineae bacterium | reverse complement strand
TCGGTGATTTGTCAGCCGCCTCCGGCGGCATCACAAACAAAATCAACACGATATCTTTTGTGCCTTCTTTTTTTGTGAAGCCGCAAAAATTCAAGTCGCCAAGCATCGAGGCAATCGCAGCGCCGCCCTCATTATTTTTTGCGGCTGTTTTTGCTGCCTCTGCCGCGCATCCGCCTTCGACCCATCCGTTCTTCTTCATGCGCTCAAGTGTGTAAAACGCCTCAACATCATTTTTGTTTTTCGAGGTCGCAAATCCTATCGCGTCTGCCGCACCGACGCTCATGGCTTTGAGGATGCCGCGCGCGACCAACGGCATCTCAAACTCGGTTTGAGTTGCCCCCTCTATCACAGGCACATCGGGCCACATCGCTGTAACCGTTTTTGCGCTGCCTAAGCCTGCTGCCTCGCTTACTTTATTTACGACTGTATCTTTGACGCTGTTGCACCCGCTTAGCATCAATGACATCGTGCTGGCGATCAAAGTTAGTTTTAATATTTTCATTTGCTTACCTCCTAGAGGTTTGGCGCTTCAATCTTGATGCTGCTGTCGTATTCAATCGTTTGCGTGGTCAAACTTTTCACGTTGGCAAATTCGCCGGCAATCTCTTGTTTGAGCGGCAGTCCATTTGCCGCGCCAATCCACACTTTGTTGCTTGACTTCACGCCTTTCCAATCGAGCTTGTAGCTGTATAAAAATGTCGGCGTGCCATTAATAACATCAGCGCCAACAAGTTTGGCGTCACTTATCGCCCCAGCCATTTCATCAGTAATTGAATTTTGCAATGCATCAAGCGTAGCTTTTGCGGCCGGTGTCTTAGTCCATGCGTTTCCATTTAGCCGCATCCACATTGTGTTTTCAACGACGATCATCTCAGTAGTCGTGTCCCTGCCATCAAATGCACTTTTTGTCATGACATGAAACTTATTAGGCGGCACAAACTCGCCATTGATTTCTGTGTTGCCGTTACTGCTTTGCACGGTTGTCTTGGTGCGATAAGGTTGCGTTATTGATTTCTTTTGCGCGGCGACGATAGCGGCTTTAGCGTCACCCGTTGGCAATGCGGGCGCGGCGACTTTGGTTGGTTCTGGCGCTTTTGCGGGCGCGGTGGTCGCCACAGGCACATCCGTTGGCTTGTTGGTTAATGGCGCTTGCGTCGGCGCGTTGCTTGTAGTTGGCACAGCCGGCGCGGCGCTAGGTGTGCTGTTGCCGCCACACGCAGCTATCAAGCTGATCGTGATCGCGCCAACCAACCATGTTGTGATTCGGTTTGTATTTAGCATGATTTACCTCTTGTGAAATAAGTTTGATCGAGACACAAAGGGCATCAAAGTAAATAAAGTGTGCGACTAAGAACTAAGAGCTTAACAGAGAAAACGCACTGCACAGCGATTTGTCAAATTACAGATTGCGCCAATCACACTACAATCCACCACGATGCATGATCACACCCAGCAACTCATCGCCGCCACACTCAAAGCCGCCGACCCATTCGTTGCCGTCCAACGTCATGTGCGCTATCAAGACGGCGTATTGCAAGTGGGTGACCGCGCCTATCGCCTGAGCGACTTTGATGAGGTCGTGCTGATCGCAGCGGGCAAGGCAGCTGAGCCGATGGCGCGCGCGGTGATGGCTCTGGTTGAATCGCATGTGCGGCGCGGCGTGATCGCCACAAAATATCAACATGCGATGAGCGCCATTCACCCGCTGCAAACCATCGAGTCGGCGCACCCTGTGCCAGACGAAAATAGTTTGCGCGCGGGCGAAGCAATTTATCGAACGCTGACACAATGCACATCGCGCTCACTTGTCCTAGCGTGTATCAGCGGTGGCGCGAGCGCCATCGTCGTTGCGCCGCCTGCGCCCATTCGCCTCAATACATTGCGCGCGATCAACGAGGCGCTGCTCCGTAGCGGCGCCGACATCAACGAGATGAATGCCGTGCGCTCGCGCATTGATCGGCTCAAGGGCGGGGGAGTGGTGCGCTCAGCCAATGGCGCGACCGTCGTCGGGCTGATCTTGTCGGATGTCATCGGCGACCCGCTCGATGTGATCGCCAGCGGCATGACAAACGATGCACGCGCTCACAATGTATTGGTCGGCAATAACACACAAGCCTGTGAGGCGGCCGCTGAGATGGCGCGCGAGTTAGGCTATCGCGCTGAGATTGTCACGACCCAGATGCGCGGCGAGGCTCGTGATCAAGCTGTTGAGATTGTGCGGCAAATTTGTTTGCAGCCGAGTAACACGCCAACTGCGTTGATCTTTGGCGGCGAGACGACGGTGACACTGTGTGGCGATGGCAAGGGTGGTCGCAATCAAGAGCTGGCGTTGGCTGCGGCGATAGAGCTTGATTTTCACAAGAGCGATTCAACGCGGCATACCATCATCGCACTTGGTACCGATGGCACCGACGGACCAACAGACGCGGCGGGTGCGATTGCCCGCGATGACACACTCACGCGCGCGCGCGAGTTACGCCTCGATGCGCACGATGCGCTCATGCGCAATGACAGCTATCCATTTTTTGAGCGGCTGGGCGACCTCATCATGACTGGTGCGACCGGCACCAATGTAGCTGACGTTGTTATTGCGTTGTCGTCGCCTGTAGCGCGCTGACGATCTGCCGCACCGTTGCGCGCACGCCGCGACCCGACGCATAAAACTCGACCCAGTGATCCGCGTGATTGATGACGACGATGCGTTGAATCGGGCGTAAACGTGTGCCGACCCAACCCATGAGCGCGAGCGCCAGCCCGATGAGCGCGATGACATTGCCGGGCGAGTAGCGCGCTGAGAGAATGACACTTGCGGCGCGACTAAATTTCAGCTTGACATTTTGAATTACGACTGTCGCGTCAATCGCTTGATCGGCGACAAGCTGCCCGCCGGGCAGACTGTAGGCGCGCACGCGATTGGCATTCGCGTTGATCAGCAGAGTGAGCTTGGCTGGCTCGATGGCAATCGCGCGTTCTGCCTCGCCAACGCGAAACGACAACACGGCTTCATTAGAGGGCGCGCCATAGCTCGACACCGAGATTGGCAGCGGCTTGTCGTTGCTGTCGTTGGCGCTGATATTCAGCTCGGGCAGTAGCTCGACCAATTGCACTTGCAGCCCGCCGCCGCTATTGACCCATTCACCGCGCTCCAGCCGTTGAGGCGGCAGTCCGTTGATACTGACTTCGGCGCTGTTTGTGACCTGATTTGCCACGAGCAGAGTCGCGCTGACGTGTTCGTTGCTTGATGAGTTCGCCGTGTTAATGGCAATGAAAGCGTGCGACCAGCCGAAGATCAAATTCACCAAAGCGCCGACTAACGCCAACGCAGTGCCAATGTGAAACGCGACAGACGCGAGCGCTGCCCATGGTGCGCGGGTGGCGACGAGCGTTGACGCATGCGCGTTGGTGAATCGGAATCGTAGCTTGGCGAGTTGTTGAGCGATGCGCTCGTTGGTGACGGGCAGGTCAATCACACGATAGCGCATTTCGTTGCGAATGACGCTGTCGCCGCGCAAGTCACGTGTGAGGTCGGCGATACGTTCGATGAGTCGCAACAGACCGACCAGCGCTGCCGCAACCAAAATGGCGCGAAACAGACTGCTCTTGCCAAGCTCGAACAACCCAAAATCACTGAGCGTCGAATACAGCGGGATCGCGCGCGCGCGCGTGAGCCATTGGCTGTATGCGTAGGCGTCTACGGTGCCGTTGAATGGCGCTTGGGGCAGCCATACGTACGCGGCGTAACCAAGCGCGCATGCGATGAGCAACAACAAAAACACAAGATCGCTGGTGAGCCATTGCCAAGCCGTGCGCCAATGATCTTGATTTTCTTGGAGTTCGTCGTCGGTGCGTGCGCGCACTTCGGCAGTATTCATCGCGGTTTAATTTGTGTCACAGTTCGCCGATGCACAATTAGCGCAATTCTAACGGCGCAAATATGTTTCTACGTATTTCGCGCTATGATTTATGGGACTGGACTTACGCAAAACATTCAAAACGTGAATTGTCATTCCGAACGGAGTGAGGAATCCCGCAAGTTTTACTTTTGAGGGATTCCTCGCATTCGCTCGGAATGACAGTTTCGTAAATCCAGTAGGACTTATTTAAGGGAGTAACGAACAATGAAGTTGAATCGCACTACAATTTTTGCGAGCGTAGTTGCTGCGTCATTCGCGCTGAGCGCATGCAGTATGCGCCTGCCAAATGAAATTCGCGCGCCATTGGCAACAGCCAATGCTATCGCTAACGGTGCAACCAATAGCACTGCCACGCCTGCACCATCATCGGCAACGACAGTCCCTGCGCCGGTAAATCAAGCGCCCGCCACAAATGTTGTCGTGCGCAATGAGCCAGCGATTGTGGTGGCGACACCGACCGCGCTGCCTGACAATGCGCGCGCGGGCTTTGACGCTGAGGAGAGCGTATATGTCAATTTGTATCAACGCGTAAATCAGTCGGTGGTTTATATCGCGGTTGGCACGACTGCAGGACAGTCTGGCTCAGGCTCAGGCTTTGTCATTGACAAGCAAGGTCGCATCGTCACAAATAATCATGTTGTGCAAGGCGCCGACAAGATTGATGTGTTGTTTTCAGACGGCACGACTTACTCGGCAAAAGTGTTGGGGCGTGATTCGTATGCGGATTTGGCTGTGATTCAGGTAGGCGCGCCTGCCGAAAAATTGGTGCCGGTTGAGTTTGCGGATTCGGCAAAAGTGTTGCCGGGTCAGAAAGTCATCGCCATGGGTTTCCCATTTGGCATCGGTGGCGATGGCGGGCAAAGCACCATGACAACGGGCATCGTCAGCGCGATGGGGCGCACATTGCCAGAGTCAGGCGAGAGCGAGACAGGCAGCGTGTTTACAAATCCAGACATCATCCAAACGGACGCTGCCATCAACCCGGGCAACAGCGGCGGACCTTTGTTTGATTCACGCGGACGTGTCATTGGCATCAACACTGCAATTCGCACAAACAATGTCACCGCGGGCACCGCCTCAAACAGCGGTGTGGGTTTTGCGGTACCGGTCAATACGATCAAGCGCGTTATCCCCGTCTTGATCAGCGAAGGCACCTATCGCTATCCATATCTTGGCGTGACTATGCGCACGATCCAAGCCAACGATGTCACACAATACAGCTTGCCCGTTGCAAAAGGCGTGATCGTTGTTGATCTCGTGCAAAATGGACCAGCAGTCAGCGCCGGTTTGCAACCAGCCGTCGTCACACAAAATCGTCGCACAACGCAGGCACAAACCTTTAGCCAAGTGCGCGACATCATCACCGCGCTTAATGGACAACCTGTGCGCGATGCCAATGAGCTGATCTCAGTTTTGGCAGCGGGCTACAAACCCGGCGATACGGTCAACCTAACTGTGTATCGTGACGGTCAGCAAATCACTGTGCCACTCAAACTTGGCGAACGACCGCGATAATCGTTAGCGCTCTTACAAAAGTCTGTTCGCTGAGCCTGTCGAAGCGAACTATGCACAGGGGCGGATGCGAGATCCGCCCCTGTTTTTTTATATCTGCTTGACAACAGCACCGTCTTTGATGACGGTCACAATGTTGTTGTTATCTTCGAGCGAGCGGATATTGCGCAATGGATCTGTACGCGTAATGACGACATCAGCGAGTTTACCCGTTTCGAGCGTGCCGACGCGATCTTGCCAGCCCATACATTCGGCGGCGACTTTGGTCGTGGCGACGATGGCTTCCATCGGCGTCATGCCAATATTGCACATCAGCCCTAGCTCGCGCAAATTTGTGCCGTGTGGCATCACGCCCGCGTCGGTGCCCATCGCAATTTTGACTCCAGCTTTATACGCGCGCGCAATTGATTCTGAATGTGCCTCAATCGTCTCGCGCGCCTTGCGTACGCCGTACTCGGGCATGCCGCCTTTTTCGCCTGCCTCTAGCACTGCCAATGGCGCGAGCAGCGTCGGCACCAAAAACGTCCCGCGATTAATCATCAACTCAATGGCTTCGTCGTCCAGATAGATGCCATGCTCGATTGAATGGATGCCCGCACGCACAGCCGCTTTGATGCCATCGCAACCTTGCGCATGTGCCATCACTTTGACGCCACGCCGATAGTTGGCTTCACGCACAATCACATCGAGTTCTTCGGGTGAAAACTGCACAAACTCAGGATGATCGGTCGGGCTGAGCACACCACCCGTTGCGCAGATTTTGACGACCTCCGCGCCTGCGCGCAATACCTCACGCACTTTTTGCCGTACGCCGTCTACGCCATCTACGATGTTGTCCGGCATGCCCGGGTAGCGCGGCATGAGCTGAAACTCGCGCCCGCTCAACATCCATCCATCTCCGTGACCGCCTGTGATACTGAGCGCGGTGATGCTGATCTGCATGCGCGGACCTGCAATCAACCCGCGCTCGATCGCCTCCTTGACGCCCTTGTCAGCGCCACCCGCATCGCGTACGCTGGTGATGCCTGCGTCAAGCGTGCGACGAAGGCGTTGCAGCGTCTCATAAAATCGCAATGAGAACGGCGTTTGCATGTCACGGGCGATATTGACACCCTCAAGCATGACATGCACATGCGTATCAATAAATCCGGGCAAAATAAATCCGCCACGAGCGTCAATTTCTTTTGCGCCGACGGGTAGTTGCAGCGTGTCAAGCCGTCCGACTTGAGCGATAGTGTTGCCGTCGAGTAGCACGGCGGCATTTGGAATCGGAGTTTTACCTGTGCCATCAATCAGCGTGCCGTTACGGATGAGCGTGTATGAATTCATGATGCTCTAATTTTGACATGAGTTTGGCGCGGTTGACGCACCGAGTTTTTAAGCCTGTTCTTATCTTGAGGCTCGGTTATAATTTCGTTTTGTGCTGAATCGTGTGTATTGGGACGATGCGTATCCGATCGCTGTGCAATTGCGACAGCGCTATCCGCAGATTGACCCGACGCACTTGAGCCGCGAAGAATTGCAAACGCGTGTGACGCAGTTGCCAAATTTTGCGGACAATCCAAGCGATGCACAGCTCAATTTGCTCGAAGAAATACAACGTGAATGGGTTGATTTAGTTTAATTTGTAACTTTTTATTTGAGGAAACGAACGAATGGCTGATTACGCAAAGATTGAAAATGACCCCCGAGTGCCAGCAGACCTAAACAACAACGTGTTTGTGACGACGCTGGACAAAATCTACAACTGGGGGCGCAAACGCAGCATGTGGCCCATGCTGTTTGGTTTGGCGTGCTGCGCGATCGAGATGATCTGCACAGCCGCAAGCCGTCACGATTTGTCGCGCTTTGGTTGGGAGCTGATGCGCGCCAGCCCGCGCCAAGCTGACCTCATGATTGTGTCTGGCACAGTCACCAAAAAGATGATCCCGCAGATCGTGCGCCTTTACAACCAGATGCCCGAGCCAAAGTATGTGATTGCGATGGGGTCGTGCGCAACCAGCGGCGGTCCCTTCAAGGAAGGCTACAACGTCGTCAGCGGCATTGACAAATACGTGCCGGTGGATGTGTACATTCCAGGTTGCCCGCCGCGCCCTGAGGCGCTCTTGCACAGCTTTGTCAAGCTGCAAGAGAAGATTGACAGTCAGTCACTGCGCACGGTTGCGTGGTACCGCGAAAACACGGGTGATGCGATCCCTGTGCCGATGCTCGGACCCGACCTTGTAGATATGCGCAAAGCCGACGCGATCAAGGCAAAGGCGGCTGCTTAGCCGTTTATTGAGAATTGCGCTGGCGGCTGGCAAGGCTGACAGCGATAAAGAGATTATGTCTGAATCATCAAATCTTCCGCCAAAATCACCGCTTCCACCGATGAAGTCACCGCCGCCCGGAGCAGGTGGTCCACCTAAGGCGTCGCCACCTCCACCCAGCGCGAGCGCCCCTTCGGCAAGCTCGGGGCAAGCCGCACCCAAAGCGCCTCCGCCGCCGGCACCCAAGCCGCCAACAGCGGGTGCGCCTGCGCCAAGCGCCCCTTCGGCAGGCTCAGGGCAAGTTGCACCAAAGCCTGCCGCA
>CAZVQE010000009.1:0-9106 GCA_964628875.1 uncultured Anaerolineae bacterium | reverse complement strand
TGCGCCAAGCGCCCCTTCGGCAGGCTCAGGGCAAGTTGCACCAAAGCCTGCCGCACCGAAGCCCGCCGCAAAAGCGCCAGCTGTGACGATCACACCTGAGATGCAAAAACTGCAAGATCAATTCACCGGCATCGCCGAGCCAGCCGCATATGACGGCATACTCATCAAAGATGCGAGCAAGTTGCTCGACGTTGCCAAGTATGTGCGCGACACACTCGGCTACAACATGCTGTCGAATGTGACCTGCACTGACTATCCAAAAGAGAATGTCATTGAGGTGGTGTATCACGCACAACGCATCAGCGGCGGCAAACCGCTATGCTTTAAGGTGCGTGTGCCGCGCGCGAGTGGCAACGAAAAAACAGAAGCCGTGCCATCGCTGGTGTCACTGTATCCGGGTGCTGAATTTCAAGAGCGCGAGGCGTATGACATGTATGGCGTGCCATTCTCAGGCAACCCCGACCTGCGCCGCATCTTGATGTGGGAGGGCTTTAACGGCTGGCCCTTGCGCAAAGATTGGAAGGAAGCCTACTACGAAGGTGATATCAAGCCATTTGAATCGCGCTGGCCCGGTGGCGATCATAAGCTCGCCGAAGAGCGCGTGCCGTGGGGCGATAACATCGAGCTGCCAAAGGGCTTTGACCCATTTGGCTATACATCAAAGCCCGATGGCAATATCTATGAGTCAATGACGCAGGGCGATGTGCCTGCGAGTGAGACGGTCGTAGATGTCAATGCGGATGGTGAGATTGCGCTATCTGATGAAGAACTCAAGACCGACGAGATCATCGTCAATATGGGTCCGCAACACCCTTCGACGCACGGCGTGTTGCGCATGGTGGTCAAGCTAGACGGCGAGAAGATCACTGACCTAAAACTCGTGCTGGGCTATTTGCACCGCAACCACGAGAAGATCGGCGAGCGCAATACGTGGCTACACAACACGCCATACACGGATCGGCTCGACTATATCTGCGGCATGGCAAATGAGATGGGCTATGTCATGGGCGTCGAAAAACTCATGAACATCAAGCCAACCGAAC
The DNA here is from genome assembly GCA_964628875.1 of uncultured Anaerolineae bacterium. GTDB lineage: Bacteria > Chloroflexota > Anaerolineae > J036 > Brachytrichaceae > AQU-03. Next base: position 8,063 of record CAZVQE010000009.1, on the reverse strand, counting down.
GCGCTGAGTATTTGCGCGTGATGATGAGCGAGCTGACTCGTATCGCTAGTCACTTCTGGGCGATAGGCTTTTTGTTGAATGACCTCGGCGCGTTCTTTACGCCTGCGTTGTACTTCATCACTGAGCGCGACTTGATTATTGACTTTTTTGAGAGCGTGACCGGCAGCCGCATGATGTGCAACTACATGCGCTTTGGCGGTGTCGCCCGTGATCTGACCGAGGAGCAGTGGCAGCAGGCGCGCACATTGGCGTTTGAGCGTTTGCCACGCACGATTGAGGAATTGGACTACTTCCTAAGTGACAACGAGATCGTCAAGACACGCACGGTCGGGGTCGGTTTTATGAGCGCTGAAGATAGCATCGCGCATAGCTTGACCGGTCCGTGCTTACGCGCGGCGGGTATTCCGTATGACCTGCGCCGCGTTGATCCATACAGTATCTACGACCGCTTTGACTTTAATGTGCCCGTGCTATTTAACGGCGATGTGTATGACCGCTACCTCGTGCGCGTGATGGAGATGCGCGAGTCACTCAAGATCGTGCAGCAATGCATTGAGCAAATGGAATCACTCGGACGCGTTGGCGATATCCAAGCCGGAAAGAAAGCCTACAACCATCGCGTGCCAGCCGGACAGACGTATAGCCGCGTTGAGACGCCTAAGGGCGAGCTTGGCTATTGGCTGGTCAGCGATGGCAATCAAAACCCGTATCGCTATCACATCCGCAGCAGCAGCTTTATCAACCTAAACTCGTTGAAGAAGATGACGGTCGGGCAAAAGGTGGCGGACAGCGTGGTGATTCTCGGCAGCCTTGACATCGTGCTAGGCGAGGTAGATCGGTAAATGGAGCGACTGACGATTGCAATTGATTCAATCGTCAAGCGTAAATGAAGAAATAGAGATGAATATTCTTGGATCAGGACTCCTCAAAGGACTTGGCGTGACGTTGCGACATTTTGTTGAGACGTATGTCGAAGACTTTAAGTACATGGGCAAAAAAGCCGGCGTGACGCCACGCGCGGTGCGTCGCCAAAGCCCCAAGGCGCGTGGCATGGTGACGGTGGAATATCCAAAAGAGAAACTGCCGATGCCCGAAAACTTTCGCTACGTGCCGTTTTTGGTGAATGATAGCGAGACGAACGAAGAGAAATGCACCTCATGCGGCATCTGCTCAAAAGTATGTCCGCCACAGTGCATCTGGATTGTGCGCACCGAAGACCCCGTGACCAAGCGCCCGGTGCCTGCGCCAAAGCAGTTTTACATTGACTCGACGATTTGTATGAATTGCGGCTATTGTGCTGAGTTTTGCCCGTTTGACGCGATCAAGATGAATCACGACTACGAGCTAAGCTACTATCCACAAAACATGGATAAGATGCGACTCGTGTACGACAAAGAGATGTTGCTCTTGCCTGACACGTATCATGCGGAGATTCATCCGCTCGATTGGGCGCGTGAGCAAGCCAAGAAGGCGCCGCCAAAGGCAGCCGCTCCCGCAGCGCCAGCGGCAGCAGCGCCAGTAGTTGCGCAGGCTGTCCCCGCAGCAGTTCCTGTTGCCGCAAAGCCGCCCGCGCCAAAAGCGGGACCTCCAACGAAGAGTCCGCCACCGCCAGCGAAGAAGTAATTTACAAACCGCTCACAAACACAATTGTGAGCGGTTTACATTTGCAGTAAAATAATCAAAAATATTACGCGCATGGCAGGCACCATTACAGCGTTAAAAGCACAACGCAAGGTTCAAGATCGTGTAAATGTGTATCTGGACGGTGAGTTTGCGTTTGGTTTGGCGTTGATGCATGCAATATGGTTGAAGGTAGGTCAGTCGCTCAGTGACAAAGAGATCGAGGAGTTGCAGGCGGCTGATAGCGTCGAGAAAATTGCTAAGCGCGCGATTGATTTTGTGGCATATCGCCCTCGCAGCGTTGTTGAGGTGAGACGACGACTCAAGCGTGCGGGAGCGGACGAAGAGACAATTGAAGATGTTGTGCGGCGGCTCAAAACGGCAGGTTTGTTGGATGACGGTGCGTTTTCGGAGCAATGGGTGGATAGCCGTCTGCGCAACAATCCGCGGAGCAAACGCATGTTGGCGTGGGAGTTGCGCCAGCGTGGAGTGGATACTGAAACAATTGAACATTCGCTGCAGGATGTCAGCGATGATAATGCCGCATTTCAAGCCGCGCAAAAGCGATTACCTCGCGTGGCGAATCTGCCTCGACCTGAGCAAAAACGCAAGCTGATGGAATACCTCGCGCGTAATGGATTTGACTTTGAGACGGCGCGCCAAGCCGCAGAGCAGGCGCTGAATCAAGAAGCCGAATAGGGACGAAATCGAAGGGCATTTGCGCAGCCCATAAAAAAGTGCGCTGTATTTTTGGATCGGAGTTTTATTTCATGGAAATCATATTTGCAGTAGTGGGTTTGTTAATTGGAGCCGTGGCGGCAGGGTTGGTTGCCTACAACATGGGCAATAAATCGGGCACACAAAAAGCAGTGGACGCAGGCAGTGCATTAAAAAAACAAGCAGAAGCTGAGTTGGCTGAGGCGCAGGTCAAATCCCGCGATTTACTCGTCCAAGCTAAAGACGAAGCAATCAAGACGCGTGACAATGCGGAGCGCGAAATCAAAGAACGCCGCAGCGAAATTCAAAAAGAAGAAGAACGACAAAATCGCTCACGCTCAGATATGCGCAAAGAGCGCGACACCATAGATCAGCTGCAAAAACGCGCCAATCAGCGCCAGCAACAGCTCGATAAGCGTGAAACGGATCTCGACAAGATGCAAAAAGAGCGCGCAACGGCGCTTGAGCGCGTGGCAGCCATGACGCGTGAGGAAGCGCGCGCCGAGCTAATCAATGCTGTGCGCGAAGAATCGCGTAACGATATGGCGCGCGCCATTCGAGAGGTCGAGGCGCAAACTAAAGACGAAGCCGACAAGCGCGCCCGTGAGATCGTCGTCGAGGTCATGCAACGCGTGGCAACCGATACTGTGGCTGAGCGCACGGTCAGCACGATCGAGCTGCCCAGCGAAGAAGTCAAAGGGCGCATCATCGGACGCAACGGACGCAATGTGCAAGCCTTTGAGCAGGCGGCGGGCGTGGATGTCATCGTGGATGATTCGCCCGAGACCGTCACGATTGCGTGCTTTGATCCTGTGCGCCGCGAGATTGCGCGCCGCGGGCTTGAGGCGTTGTTGCGCGATGGACGCATTCACCCGCAACGCATCGAAAAGGTGCTAGACGATGCGCGGCGTGATGTTGAGCGCATCATGTGGGACGAAGGTGAGCGCGCGACCGTCGAGGCGGGCGTCCCCAATTTGCCAAATGAAATCGTCAAGACGCTAGGGCGTTTGCGCTATCGCACAAGCTACGGACAAAATCAATTGTTTCACTCGGTCGAGACCGCGCGCATTGCGGGCATGCTGGCGAGTGAATTTAAGGCGGATATCAAGATCAGCAAGATGGGTGGGCTATTGCACGACATCGGCAAGGCGCTTGACCGCGAAAACGAAGGCACGCACGTGCAACTCGGTGTAGATTTGCTCAAGCGGTTTAATGTAAATCCAAAAGTCGTGCATTGTGTTGAGAGTCATCATCATGATGTGCCGCAAGAGACGATTGAGGCGGTCATCGTTGAGGTCGCGGATGCCATTAGCGGCAGCCGACCGGGCGCGCGCCGCGAGACACTCGAGAGCTATATCAAGCGTGTACGCCAACTTGAGGATATCGCCAAAGCCAACAAGGGCGTGCAAGAGTGCTATGCGGTGCAGGCTGGGCGCGAGGTGCGCATCATCGTCAAACCTGAGCAGCTTGATGATCTCGGCTGCATCGAGCTAAGTAAAAATGTCGCCAAGAAGATCGAAGAATCTATGCAGTATCCGGGTCAGATCAAGGTGACCGTCGTGCGCGAGACGCGCGCCACCGAATTTGCGAAATAGATCAATCGCATAAACCATTGACGCGGCTTTCGGATTTTGAATAGAATCTTGAAAGTCGCGTTTTCATTTTTCATGATTTCATAAAGAGCGGCGAGATTAATTTCGTGTCGGCGCAAAACATAAACCCCAACAGATTGAGCGTCACTAGCGCGCAGCGCATCTTGTTGCGTGTCGCGGTTGTGTGTGGAATTGCACTGTACGCTATGTGCGTTGTGCGCACGGCGTGGATGAGCGATGATGCTTTTATTACGCTGCGCACTGTAAACAACTTTGTCAATGGTTACGGGCTGCGGTGGAATCTTTATGAGCGCGTGCAAGCCTATACACACCCGTTGTGGATGTTCGTGCTGTCGCTGGCAAATTTCTTTACGCGCGAGGCGTTTTTTACGACGTTGGCAGTCTCGGTGTTTTTTTGTTTGCTGACGATTGGGGTGATCACCACAAAAATTGCGCACAGTCGTTTTGCGTTATTCGCAGCGTTGCTGTTACTCGCGTCGTCAAAGTCATACGTTGAGTATTCCACCTCTGGCTTGGAAAATCCACTCAGTCATTTTTTGTTGGTGTTGTTTGCGGCGCATTTTTTGCATGTGACGTCAAACCAAAATCGTAGCCAGAGTGATCTGTTTTTTGCCGCATTTTTGGCGGCGCTGATCACGCTCAACCGTCAGGATTTGATTCTCATGACTCTGCCGGCGCTGGCATATCTGTGGTGGCAAATGGCGCGACAACGTGGCAACTTTGCGCGTGCAACGATGAGCGTGGTGTCAGGTTTGGCGCTCGTCGCCATGTGGATGATATTTTCACTTGTGTATTACGGCTTTTTGTTGCCCAATACGTTTTATGCCAAGCTCTCGGCAAATGTCTCATGGCGCATTTATTTGCCGCACGGTTTGCAATATGTGCAAGACTCATTGGCGCGCGATCCGCTCACGCTTGGTGTCGTAATCATCGGCATATTAGTGGCGTTGATTTCGCGCAGACGCCCGCTGATGTGCTTAGCCGCTGGCGTTGCCTTGTATATCGCCTATGTGGTTTTTATTGGCGGTGACTTTATGAGCGGACGATTTTTTAGTGCGCCGTTTTTGATGAGTGTCTTGATTTTGTTGAATGGCACCTCCACTTGGCGCAAACCGCGCATGCAATGGGCGTTGGGCGCAATCGCACTTGCTGCGCTTCTCGCAGGATTTGCAAACAAGCTGTCACCTTTTTACGCAGATCGAGACTATGGCACGCATAGCGAGCGCGGCGAAGCGACCATTGTTAATGGCATCGCCGACGAGCGCGGATTTTATTTTCAGCAAACAGGTTTGTTAAAGCAGACGCCCAGTTCTGCATGGAACAATCAACCCCCAACGATAGACGCATCTAATGGCAAAGTGTTGATCGGCATTCGCACGGGCGTAGATGGTTTTAGAGCGCAGCCGCAAGATCGCATCATTGACGTGTTTGCATTGTCCGATGCATTTTTAGCGCGTGTGCCGCTCAATCCAAAGGCGCCTTGGCGTATCGGACATCTACGTCGTTTGGTTTTTAGCGATTACGTTGAGAGCGTCGCCAGCAGCGCTAATCGGTTTGTTGATCCCGAGCTGGCTGAGTACTACGATGCGCTTACGTCCATCATCAGCGGCGATTTATTTACGGCAGAGCGTTGGCGCAATATCTGGCGCATGAACTTTACGACATATGCCAAGTTGCCGATCATGCGACAAACGCTATTAGATGCTTTGGCGCAGCAGGCGATTGCACGACGTGCGCAGCTTATGGGCGATGCGCTTGGCAAACCTATCGGCGACATACGCGCATTTGCAGACGACACGACTGCGCGCTATCAAGAATTTGAAAAAGGGGTGATCGTCACTTCGTTGCTCGGCGGCACTCAAACACTCCCCAAAGACATTTTTGCCAAGTGGCAAAGCACCGGCGCGACCCATTCGCCGCTCAGTGTGCCGATCAAAAGCACACAAGCTCTCAACGGCGGCACATCCGTCGAGTTTTTGGACGGCGCGATTTTTGCGTCGCCGGCGACTGGCGCGTGGGTCGTGCGTGGCAACATCTACGTGAAGTATGTGGAGCAGGGCGCGGCGAATAGCGCGCTCGGCTTTCCGATTAGCGACGAAGAATCTGCAGGCGATGCCGATACGCGCGTCAGCCGATTTCAACGCGGCAAAATCTTTTGGACGCAGGCGCGCGGCGCATGGGTCGAGCTTGCAAAATAGAGAGCGTATCGCTTGTAACAATTAACTAACGCAGATATTTGCGCCATGCTTCATTGCCGCCAATCGTAGCAAGCGCCATCGCCCAAAAGCGCGGGCGCGTCGGGCGCGTGCGCAGCGGCATCTCGGCTTCTTCGGGCGTCTTGCTGCCCTTGCGGCGGTTGCAGGGCGCGCAAGCAGTCACCACATTTTCCCATTCGGTGCGACCTCCGCGCGAGCGCGGCATCACGTGATCAATCGTCAGCATATCGCGCCCGGGCTGGTCGCCGCAATACTGACAGGTAAATGCATCGCGTGTCAGCACAGCGCGGCGCGAGAGCGGCATCGGCAAGCTGTGTGGAATGTGAATGTAGTGCCGCAGACGCACCACCGATGGCGCACGCATCGAAGCATTGGCGCTGTGCAACACCTGATCGTACTCTTCGATGACTTCGGCTTTATTCGACAGCAACAGATTCACAGCGCGTGGCAATGAAACGACGCTGAGTGGCTCATATGTTGCGTTTAATACTAATACGCGGCGCAACGCGGGCGACGCGGAGTAATTGACAACAGTTGCGGATGGTTCTCCTCAGGCTCGCACCGCCTGACTTTCACGACGCAGGCGATTATACGGGATGAGCGCCAAGCGTGCTTAGCGATGAGCAACGAGTTTTATTCACAGAGAGCTGGCAACTCAAAACTCATTGCTTTTCACTTTCAACTGAGAACTACTTCGCGTTGTGTGCGTGAGGATTCGTAGATGCCTTCGATGATCTTGAGACCTGTCACGCCTTGCTCGCCGGGTGACTGCGGCACAGCCCCATTCACAATGCAATCTACAAAGTGATGTACCACTGCTACATGCTGTCGTGCGGGTGGCTCGATGAGCGTCGGGTGAATGGCAGTTGCGCTGCCCGCGCCCAGCTTAAATACATCGAACGTCACCGTGCTGTATTTCTCGACGAAAAAGTTTGCGCCTGCCTCGCTGCCAAATAATCGCACGTAATAATCATCTTGCGCTGGCTCACGATGGGCTGCCCATGACGTCTCAAATTGCAACACCGCGCCATTGTCAAATCGCACAAAACCCATGCCGCTGTCCTCGACATCAAACACGGGCGGCTTTTTGTCGGCGGGTTTGATCTTTTGCGCGCGCGCGCCAAATTTGCTAAATGCCGCACCGCTGACCGAGATCGGCTGCGGGTAGCCCATGAGCCACAGCGTGAGGTCAAGCACATGCACACCGAGATCAATCAGCGCGCCGCCGCCGGACTTGCTGCGGTCGGTAAACCACGCGCCGTGCGTCGGGATCCAGCCTTCGCGCATCCAGCCACATTTTGCCGCGTACACCTCGCCAAATTCGCCGCGCAGGATGTGATCTTTGAGCCAGATGATCTCGGGGCGATAGCGATGGTTGTAGCACACCATGAGCAATTTGTTTTGCGCGTGTGCCGCGTCCACCATGCGTTGAGCGGCGGCGACGGTAGTGGCGAGTGGCTTCTCACACAGCACATGTTTGCCGTGCGCGAGCGCATCGAGCGTCACCGCCTCATGCAAAAAGTTTGGCAGGCAAATGCTGACAGCCTCGATATTTGGATTGGCTAGCAGCTCACGATAGTCGCTGTAGCGCATGGCGGGCGCAATCGAAAATTGATCGCCGCGCTCTTTGAGTGTTTGCGGATTGATGTCGCAGATGGCGATGCACTCGCTATCTTTTGAGGTCGCGTAGCCTTGCGCGTGATTCCAGCCGACGCCCACGCCGATCACCGCGCATTTGAGTTTGTGAGACATGAGCTGATTTTCTCATGGTCACTCCAGCCTCAATATGCGATACTTTTTGTAGAGGGGGGGATCGTGCGAAGCTTTAGCAAAAATAAAAATGTCCAAAAAATAGTTGGATTATTGTGTGTTCTGACTGGTTCTATTATTGCTATTT
>CAZVQE010000008.1:2234-17480 GCA_964628875.1 uncultured Anaerolineae bacterium | reverse complement strand
AGCTCAGCGCGCTCTGCGCCTCCGCGTGATAAACATTTCAACTTGGGGTTTATGGCAGTCGGAGGTCGCTCACTTCGACAGGCTCAGTGAGCCGCTCTACCGATTGCGCACGTCCGCCGCGATCTCGGGCTGTATCTCGCGTGCTCCGCGAAACTCGGTCAGTAGCCCTTGTGCAGAGAGTGTGTCGCCGACGCGCAACGTCTGCGAAAAAGGCACACTGTGCCACGCGTCAAACATGGTCACGGTGATCTTGTTTTGATCGGCGTCACTGAGTGTGATGCGCGCAAGCTGCGACGTGATATTGATCTGAGTGACCGTGCCGCGCGCCGCGACCCATTGTCCGGCTGGCTCATGCAGCAAGTTTGCAATTGCGCGAAAGTCAAATTCGCGGCTGAGCGGTAGACGCGTCAAGTCTTTGGCATTTGTGAGCAGTATCTGTCGCTGCGCGCGAAATTCACCCACCGTGCCGCTCAGCGCAAGCCACTCGCCGATCTGCGGCGCAACAAACTCGCCGTATAGCTCAGGCGCACTCATCGGCTGCAACACGTCAACCTCAGCGTTGCCATCGCGCATAGTCAGCGCGCGAGCGGCGCTGGTTAGCGTACGGATTTTGCGGACTTGCGCCTGTGTGCTGATGCGGGTGAGAATGGGAACATCGCCGATGTCGTTAAGCGCGATGGCGCGTGGTTCGGCGCGAGCAATCTCAAGCGCGCTGGCGTCGTTGATGGTGAGCGAGGGTTCGTCGTCGCGGATGCGTAGCGTGCCTTCGGCGGAGACACGATCACCCGGCACTGGCACATTCCCCGCTGACAGCAGCGACGGCAACACAGCGCGATACGCTTGGACGCGGATGCTTTGGTTGGTCGCCGCCTCATTCAACACAAAGCTGAGATAGCCGTCTTGTGGCGCGACGCTGGCGTAGTTTGTGACGACGCCCTCGACACGCACGCGCGCAAAATTCATTTCGGGGCGAATGGCGCTGATGCGCACGAGTGGTGCGCGCACACCCTGTGTAGCGAAATAGAGCGCAATGACGCTGCCAATCGCAAGTAGCACGATCAGAGCTTTGAGACTGCGCATGGAAATAAAAAAACGCGGCACAGTGTGTTGTGTCCGCGTTTTGTCAAAGCGCTACTCGGCTGGCGGCGGCACGGGCAAAGCATCCATTTGGGTGGCTTTCCATTTGTCGCCTTCTTCGACCAACATGATGGGGATGTCATCTTTGATCGGATACTTGCGCCCGCAGGTTTCATCTACGAGCCAAGTGTCTTTGTAAAGAGTCAAGCGTCCGGGATCGTTGCCGGGTTGGCGCGTCGCGGATGACACGCAATACGGGCAACGCAAAATGTCAAGAAGTTCTTTGCTAATGCTCATGGTTTAAGTATATCTGTGTGATTTTGATTTATGGCTTGATCTCACTTGTCCACGCCATGTGTTTGCCGCGTGTCCAGCTTGGGATGAGCGTGCGAAAGACTTTTGGCAGCAGGTTGATTTCGGCGAGCGCGTGAATCGGCTGCCACAAAAATTCGATGTGATCTTCGACAGCAGTGAGCTTGGCGCGACGGGCGATGGCGCTGCTGGTCATCTCAAACACGAGATTGATCTCATGATGTTTTTCGCCGTGTTGCACAAAGGTTTGCTCTTGCGCGCCAAAAAACTGCCCAATAGTGACTTTCATATCCATCTCCTCGAGCATCTCGCGTGCGAGCGCGGCGGCGGCGGATTCGCCAAATTCGATGTGCCCGCCGGGCAAGTAAGTGTTATCGCTGCTCTTGTTTTTGCATAGCAATAGTCCACGCGGTCCGATCAGCACGCCACGGGCGATAAATTCGATGTTGTCTTTTTTGTTTGCCATGATGCAGGGCGATTATATGCGCAGAATGCGGGTGTTTTATTAATGAGGTTGTAATTTTTAAGAGTTGTAATCTAAAATATTTGACGCATGTCAATAGGTTCTTGGTTTTCTATCATGACAACTTTTCTCTTGCTCAGCACATCGGCTCAGCCGCATGGAGTTGCTAATGTTCAAAAAACAAAAGTTGCCGATAGCGTTTGGCAAGTCATGCAGTCAAATGCCACCGCCGACATCATCGTCAATGCGCGCGGCTATCCTAACCTTTCGCCGGCACGTATGATGCATCGCAAAGAAGACAAGACGCAATTTGTATACAAAGCGCTATCGAGCTACGCCAATACAGTCCAAGCAAATCTACGCCGTGAATTGACACAGCGCGGTACGCCATTTACCGTGCTGTGGATCAGCAACAGCCTCGCGATCAAGCATGCCGACAGCGCCACGCTCAGTTGGCTTAGCGCGAGAAATGATGTAGCGAGTATTGCACTCGATCAACCCATGCGCGCGATTGAGTCACATGCTGAGGACACGCCTGCCGCAGATGCCATTCAAAACGGCATCGAATGGAATATCAACATGATCAATGCGCCGCAGGTCTGGGCGCAAGGCTATCGCGGACAAGGCGTCGTTATCGCAGATCTCGACACGGGCGTGCATTGGCAGCACAGCATGCTCAAAAATCAATATCGCGGTTGGAACGGCGAAGCCGTAGATCACAACTATAACTGGTTTGACCCGATTGGCGAGACGATCAATGAGGCGACCGATGACGACGGACACGGCACACATACGATAGGCACTGTCGTGGGTGACGATGGTATGCATCAGATCGGTGTCGCGCCCGACGCTCAGTGGATCGCCTGCCGCAACATGGATCACGGCTATGGCAGTGTTGCGCGTTATGCGGCATGTTTTCAGTTTGCGTTGGCGCCGACCGATGTGAATGGAAACACTCCCGATCCAAGTCGCGCCGCGGACATCACAACCAACTCATGGGGCTGTGAGCCGCGCGCACCGTATCTTGAGCCGGGCTGTGATGACCCTGCCGCTCTGGTGGCAGCGACGCAGGCGCTACGCGATGCCGGCATCATGGTTGTGGCGGCAGCCGGCAACGACGGCACACTCGGATGTAGTTCGGTCATCAATGCACCCGGCACGCTCGATCAAGCCCTCAGCGTTGGCGCGATAGATGCAACCGGGCGTTTAGCGGCGTTCAGTTCGCGCGGACCTTCCACATTCACCGGAAAAACAAAGCCGGATGTCGTCGCTCCTGGCGTGTCGGTTTATTCGGCGGATTGGCAAAATAGTTTGGGATTGAGCGCTAAGAGTGGCACGAGCATGGCAACCCCGCACGTCGCGGGCGTCGTCGCCTTGATGTGGTCGGCGGCGCCGTGGTTGCGCGGCAATATTGATGACACCGAGCGCATCTTGCGCGAGAGCGCGACGCCGATGACCAGCGCCCAACTCGCGTGCGGCAATGTGCCAAACTCGACGGTGCCAAATAATTTGTTTGGTTACGGCTTGGTCAATGCTGCTGCCGCCGTTGGTCGCGCGTTGAAAAGCCTAGACGTCCACATCCAAGCGCCGCTTGCGTTATCTGCCAATGTGCCAGCGAATGTGACCGTGAGCGCGCATAATCAGTACTCAAACATGACTGTTCCAAATGCCACACTCTTGGTTGTCATCCCCCGCGATCTGAGCGTGGTTGATACGGGCGGCGGCGAGAGCGCCACACTACTCAACGGCGACACGCAAATCACATGGCATCTGGGCGACATTGCGGGCGCGCAGAGCGCGGCGCGGACTCTCAAGATTGTGTCAAGTGTGGACTCTTACGTTTCGCACTTGACTGCCGAGGCGAGCGCATTTGGCGATACATTTGTGGCGGAATGGAATCTGCGCCGTCAATACGTGCCACTTCTAGCCAAAAATTTGGCGCGCTGACTTGACAATTCAAAAACAAAGATTGACATCTGTCTAGCATTGCGCTAACATATCGCATATAACATTTGTTCGATTTTCACATTTAACTTTATAAGGAGATTTACATGTATCAGAGTATTACAGTTATCGGACGTTTGGGGCGCGACCCGGAGATGCGCTACATGCCAAATGGCGATCCGGTGACTTCATTTAGCATCGCCACCGACCGCGCCTACACCGACAAGGGCGGGCAGCGCGTCAAAGAGACAACTTGGTTTCGCGTGTCCGTGTTTGGCAAGCAGGCAGAGGTTGCCAATCAGTATCTCAACAAAGGCAAGATGGTGCTGGTCGAAGGACGTTTGCGCGTAGATCCAAAAACGGGCGGTCCCGCCACCTTTTCACGCCAAGACGGCACGGTTGGCGCAAGCTTTGAGATCGTCGCCAATCAGTTGCGCTTCTTAAGTCCGAAGGAAGACGGCGGCGCGACAGACGGACACGACGCTCCTCCAGCAGGCGACGATATTCCGTTCTAGCTCGGCTCCATTCACACAGCAATAACGGAAGGTGGCATACTTGCTCCCTTCCGTTATTTGTCTTACAGCCATGGCAACCCAAAATCAACCCACTCAGCAAGGATTGCAAGTCGAATTGCCCTCCAACCTCGACGCAGTTTATTCCAACTTTGCACTGATCCAGCATGCGCCTGCTGAGTTCATCATTGACTTTGCGCGTATCTTGCCAAATGTGCCAGTCGCCAAAGTCGGCGCGCGCGTGCTAATGACGCCGATGCACACCAAGCTACTCTTGCGGGCGCTCCAAGAAAATATCGAACGCTATGAGGCGCAATACGGCGCGATCTATGTGCCGCATAATAATGACAATCTCGCCGCGCGGTTGTTTGGTGGCGCAAATAGCACAAACGAAGGAGACTCTAAACATGAATAGGCGCAATTTGCTCAAGATGGCAGTGCTTGGCGCGGGGGTCATGTCGCCGATGTCGTCCGCGTTGGCGGCGAATGAAGCCACAGTCGTCATCATTGTGAGCGCGGGACAGACGCTATATCAGATTGCAGCCCGCTATGGCACAACCGTGAGCGCCATCATGCAAGCCAATGGTTTGCGCAACTCGCGTATCTATGTCGGGCAGCGTCTCATTGTGCCAACATCTGGCGGTGTCACGGCGCCCGCTCCTGCGCCGCAGCCGGCGCCAGCTAGCGGCAAATCTATCTACGTCAATCTAACCGCGCAGCGTGTGGCTGCGCTCCAAAACGGTCAGGCTGTGATGAATTTCATTTGCAGCACGGGCAGACCCGGTCAGCGCACCATCACCGGCAATTTTCGCGTCAAGACAAAGCTGCCACAGGCGTACGCCAGCACGTGGGGCTTGCGCATGCCTTATTGGATGGGGATTTATGATGCGGGATCACTCGAAAATGGCTTTCATTCGCTGCCCATCAATCGTTATGGTCAAAAGATGTGGGCGGGGTTGCTCGGCACACCTGCGTCCTTCGGATGCATCGTACTGCGCGACTCCGACGCCGCCGCACTATATAACTGGGCGCCGATGGGCACATCGGTTGTAATTCGCTACTAAAAGAAGACGACGAAGGAATTTGCCTGCTCCAGCGACTATTTCTTTTGAAAAGTGACCACTTTTCGAAGGGCGCAGGCATTGGTCATCATAACACAAAAAATATTCTTTGTTGCCACATCGCCGTTTCATCGCTTTCACGTCGTTTATCATCGCAGTTCGTCGTCGCACTTTAGCCTCCCATTGCCTGTGCCTTATTTTGCGGTACTGCCGCAAGATTTAGGGTCTGGCTGGTCAGCATCTCAGCGCTCATCGTATTTTTTGCCAGACCCTTTTCAAGAAATTTGACCGTGGAGCTTTTTGTTTCGCCTCACCTCGATGACATTGCGCTCTCATGCGGCGGATACGTCTGGATGCAAACGCGCAACACTCGATCTATATTGATTGCGACGGTTTGCACGTCGGACGCGCCGCCACAGCAGATGCCGTCGCCCGCCGCAGTGCATGTGCATGACGAATGGCAACTCGGCGCGCAACCCTACGCCAAACGCCGCATCGAAGACGTGCGTGCTTGCGCCACGTTGGGCGCACAACCCATTCACCTCGATCTGCTCGACGCAATCTATCGGCACGATGTCAACGGCGAGCCGTTTTATGTGCGCGACTTTATTGGAATTGCGCCGCAAGCTGAGGACATCATGCAGCAACTGCCGCGTATCGTGCGTGCGCTCAATGCTGTGCTGTCGCAACACGCAAATGCCATTAACCGCATCTACGCGCCGCTGGCGCTCGGCGGTCACGTAGATCACACCATCACGCGACAGGCGTGTGAGATTGTGGCTGAGGCGTGGCGCACCCCGCTCAGCTACTATGAGGATTACCCGTACGCCGAGCAAGATGCATCTCTGCATTCGGCGCAGGTGCGTGGCTTGGTAGCGCAGACGATCGCGCTGGATGAGTTGGCGATACGTGCGCGAGTGGCGGCAATCTGTGAGTATCCGTCGCAGTTGCAGCCCGTGTTTAAGCTGGCTGATCGTCACGCGCTTTTTGCTGCGGTCGAGGAGCGTGTGAGAAAATACACCTCGTGCGTTGGCGGCGAAAGATATTGGCGCAAATCAACACCCTAAAGGCGACACTGGCTTTTAGGGTGTTTTTAGGTTGTGCGTGCTTGTGCGCGGCGGGAGCGGTATTGGTCATCAGCACGCCGAGTGCATCGGCGCAGCCACTCGGTGCACCTGTCGCGCAGCGCGGCACACCCGACCCCGACGACCCTGAAATCACGATTGTCTCGACGCCCATTCCGATTGCGCGTCCGACGTTGGCGCCCGTGGTGTTTGATCCAAATACACGCACCGCCAGCCTCGGCGAAGACCTAACTATGATGGCGGCGCAAACCGGATTTAGCACAACGGATCTGGCGCTGCGCAACCGATTGACCCAAGCCAATGCGCTGCTCAGCGGGCAAAAAGTCGCGCTGCCAAAGCCGGTAGACCTCAAAGTAAAACTGCATCGCGTCTTGCCGGGCGAAACTTTAATGTCAGTGGCGGCGTTATATGCTGTTGCGCCCGACCAGTTGCGACAGCTCAATACACTTTCGTGTGCCGACTGCCTCATTGTCGGTCAGCTCTTGCGCGTGCCGCAGACAAAGGTTGACCTCACACGCGCCAATTTACCCGATCCATTTGTGCGAATCGAGTTGTCGCCATCCGCGCCAACTGCTGGCGATCTGGTGGCGCTGCGTATCAAGACAACTGCGCCTTTGCGTATGCTGACTGCCTCGCTCAATGGACGTAAGCTGCATTTTTACGGCAATGACGGCGATTATGCAGCTCTGTTTGGTGTGCCGGCGTTGCAACCGCAAGAGGTTGATGCGTTAATCATTCGCGCAGTGGACGATCAAGGTACGGTTGTTGAGTTGCAAGGACGTTTGCCGCTTGGCGCGAGCGACTTTGGTTTTGAGAATGTGAATGTATCCGAGCGACTGATGCCACTACTGGATAAACGTGTCAATGATGCAGAAGTACAACAACTCGAAAAGATTTTTAGCGGATACACCGATACGCAGTTTTGGCGTACGCCATTGCGCCTACCAGCAGAAGGTCAACTCAACTCATACTTTGGCACACGCCGCAGTTACAACGGCGGATTGTTATATGGATTTCATAGCGGGATGGATGTGCGCGCATGGGTCGGCACACCCGTGCATGCGGCTGCGCCCGGCATCGTAGCGGCGGTTGAGCAATTTGATGTGCGCGGGCTGGTGGTCATCATAGATCACGGGCGCGGTGTGTTTACGGCGTATTGCCACCTCTCGGAGGCAACCGTCAAGGTTGGTCAGCAGATCAATATCGGCGACGTGATTGCCAAATCTGGCAACACAGGTCGCAGCGAAGGCCCCCATATTCATTTTGAGCTGGCGGTCAATGGCGTGCAGGTTGATCCATTGCCGTGGCTGAGTCAGCCGATACCGTAGCTTGCAGGTGTTTCCAGAGTAACTTTGTCATTTTGACCAAAGGGAGAAATCCCTGTGTTTTTACTTTTGAGAGATTCCTCGCATTCGCTCGGAATAACAAACGTTATATGTGCGCGAAATAATAGACCTCTTGCAAAAGTCCTCTTTGCTTTTAGACGAGCAACGTGCCCTGAGCAATCCAGCAAAGCTGGATATGCCGAAGGACTTTTTGTACATGGTTCGCTTCGACAGGCTCAGCAAACGGACGTTTGCTAGGCGTCTAATGTAATTTTGCGGCAAATTTTGATTTGCTTGAAGCGTATCGGCTAAGCCCTGCCTTTGGATGATAAAGCTGCTCAAAACCCACCTGAGTGTTAAATTAGTTTTCGCTTATAATTGCCCACTGCTTAAAACAGGCACACGAAAGGCTTGTTTTTCGCGCCAGAGTTCCAAAATGAATTAAGCGCGGCGGATGCAGCCGTGCGTTTTACATGCGTTATGCGCATTCATAAACTATGAGAACAGATTTTGCATTTGTCGGTATTTTGTTGGTTGTTGCTTTCCTCTTGATGGGTGTTGCGCTGCTAGGCTCAGCGCTACTAGCGCCCAAAAAGCCAAACAAAGCGAAGACGGCCACCTATGAGTGCGGCATGGAAACTGTCGGCGACACGTGGGTGCAATTTCGCGTGCAGTACTACTTGTTTGCGTTGATCTTTGTGTTGTTCGATGTCGGCGGCGTGTTGCTGTTTCCATTTGCAGTGGCATACAACTCAGTGCCAGTGTGGAGCTTTATCGTCGTGAGCTTGTTTGTGCTGACGTTGCTGGCGTCGCTGTTTTACGCCTGGCGCAAGGGCGTGCTGGAGTGGGAGTAATTTTTAAGATTTATGGACGCAATTAATAATCTTTTCAAAATCATTGGCGATGCCATTGCTGACCTGATCGTCAGCATTTTTGGTCGCGGCGCGGTCGCGGATGTCACCATCATGGCGCTCGGCGCGGTTATCCTCGGCACATTTTGCGCACTGTCAATGTTGATGCTCACGTATCTTGAGCGCAAGCTGGTCGCGCGCATCCAAGATCGCGTCGGTCCAAATCAAGCGGGTCCGTATGGTCTGCTACAGGCGGTCGCGGATGGCGTCAAGATGTTTACGAAAGAGACCATCGTGCCAGCTGGCGCTGATCGTCTCGTGTATCTGCTTGCGCCAATCATCATCTCAACGTTTGCGATTGTCACCTATGCTGTGATTCCATTCGCCCCAAGCATCGTCGGCACCGACCTCAGCATCGCCGCGTTTTACACGATTGCGGTTGGCTCGATGAGCACGATTGCCATCCTAATGGCAGGCTGGGGCAGCAATAACAAATTCTCACTGCTCGGCGCGTTTCGTACGGTGGCACAGCTTGTTGGCTACGAGGTGCCGATGTTGCTCAACATGATTCCTGTGATTATGCTGACCGGCAGCATGAGCCTTGTGGACATTGTGGAGAAGCAGGGTCCAGCCGGCACAGGCATTCCGTTTATCTTGGTGTTGCCACTGTCAGCATTGGCGTTCTTGATCAGCGGTGTTGCCGAGACCGGACGTTCGCCATTCGACCTGATCGAGGCTGAGTCTGAGATCGTGGCAGGCTTTCACGTTGAGTATGGCGGCATGCGCTTTGGCATGTTTATGATCGGCGAGTATGTCAATGCGTTTGCAGTCGCGTTCATGTTTACGACGCTCTTTTTGGGCGGCTATCAAGGGCCCGTTTTGCCGCCGTATCTGTGGGTGCTGATCAAAGCGCTTGGCGTGTTTAGCATTTTTATTTGGTTCCGCGGCACGCTGCCGCGCGTGCGCATTGATCAATTGCTCAACATGAACTGGAAATTTTTGGTGCCGCTGTCAATTGTCAACATCATCATGATCGGTTTGCTGGGCAAATTGTTTGTGACCGATCCAAATGCCGCGCGCACGATGGGCGGCATCTTGGTGACCCCCGCCATCCAAGCCATCATCATGGGCGTCGCGAGTTTGGCGCTGCTTGTGGCGGCGTTAGCGCTCGCGGCGCGCAATGTGCGCAGCCTGCGCGTGGCGCAAGAGTCGCAGCGCGTGGCGCGCCAATTGGCAAACCGCAGCACAGCCGTAGTCGTATCTGGCAAATAAAACAAACGAGAAAATTTGATGACGATCCAATTCATTCTATTTATCCTGTTCTCGCTCGTCACGCTGTTTGCGGCGGTGCGCGTGGTCACCACGAGCAACCTCATGCATGCCGCGCTATTTTTGATTTTGTCGTTTTTTGGCGTTGCGGGACTATATGTGTTGCTTGACGCTGGCTTTTTTGCGGCGGCACAAGTGATGATCTACATCGGCGCGATTTCCATTCTGTTTATCTTTGCCGCCATGCTCACGCGTGGTGTGCATATGGACCCCAAAAATTCGCAGTGGCAAGGCGCGCTTGTGATCAGTGCGATCATTTTTGGCATCTTAGCATTGGCGCTCAGCCCCATTCGCATCAACATCCCTGAGATGCGCATTGGCAACCTTGTGATGGCGCCGGGTGGTCGGCAAATCGGTGGCGCAGCGTGGTCATTTGCGCCGCCCACAAACACTGTCTCAATCAATGAATTTGGCGCAGAGTTGGGCGACTTTAATGCCTATGGCATTTTGCTGCTGATCGCGGGCGTGCTGTTGCTCATTGGCATGGTTGGCGCAATCTGGGTCGCGCGCGAACGCAGACCCGCCGAGATCATCGCCGAGCGCAAAGCCTACGCCGAGCTAGATGCCGCCGAAAAAGCGGCAGCCGAACAAAAGGCATTGCCACCTGCGTCAGTCGCGGCGCACGCTGAGGCGCATCATTAAACAGTGAGACGTTGAAATCATGTTAAACGGAATTCCACTTTCATACTATCTGTTGGTTGCCGCGTTGCTCTTTTGTGTCGGGCTGTATGGCGCACTCGCCCGCAAAAATGCAATTGCAGTGTTGATGGGCGTCGAGCTGATGCTCAATGCAGTCAATATCAATCTGTTGGCGTTTTGGCGCTATCTCACGCCGCAGACGACGGCAGCGTGGGCGTTTACGGGCTTTGTGTTTATTGTGGCGGCGGCTGAGGCAGCGGTCGGTCTGGCGCTCATTATCTCGGTCTATCGCAATATGCGCAATATTGATCCAGAAAAACTGGACGCAATGAAATTGTAAAAATGAGATCGGTGGCTCAGGCTACCGAACTTGGTGACGAATGAATCAGCAGTTATTACTTACCCTCACCTGGCTAGCGCCGCTTCCGCCGATTTTGGCGTTCGCGCTCATTGCGTTGTTTACTCATCGCAATCGCTGGCTCACCACACGTCTCGCTGTCGGCTCCATGATTTTGACGACGATCATGTCCTTTATCGTCTTCTTTAATGTGGCTGGCAACATGAAGCTCGGAGACGAACCGCTACGCAGCAGCTTCCCGTGGCTGGCGACCGGTCACTCGACGCTTGATATCGGCGTCGTGGTTGATCCGCTCAACGCCACCTTCATGTTTATGGTGCCATTGGCGGCGACGTTGATCTTTATTTATTCGACGTCCTACATGGCGTCCGACGAGCGTTACACGCGCTTTATGGGCTATCTGAGCTTGTTTGCTGGCTCGATGATGGGGCTGGTTGTCAGCGACAACCTGCTCACCTTCTTTGTATTTTGGGAGCTAATGGGTTTCTGCTCCTACTCGCTGATCGGCTTCTATTATTTCAAGCCATCGGCCTACAAAGCCGCCGTCAAAGCCTTTATGACGACGCGTGTGGGCGACATGCTGTTGATTCTTGGCATCGTGTTTCTTTATACACAGGCAGGCACGCTCAACTTTCATGACATCATGCACAACGAGCATTTGCTCGAGCATCTGGCAGAGGGACATGAGTATCTTGGAATGTCAGCCGCAGCCGTGATTGCATTGTTGATCTTTGGCGGTACGGTTGGCAAGAGCGCGCAATTCCCGTTGCATGTGTGGTTGCCCGATGCAATGGAAGGTCCGACACCCGTGTCAGCCATGATCCACGCCGCGACGATGGTGAGCGCCGGTATCTTCTTGACCTTGCGCATCTTCCCATTGATTGAGGTCACTCACCACGGCAGCACCGCATTCACCATCATCGGACTGATCGGCGCGATCACGGCGCTAATCGGCGCGGTCATCGCCGTCGCTCAATATGACATCAAGCGCGTCCTCGCTTACTCGACCATCTCGCAGCTTGGTTTTATGGTCGCTGCGGTGGGAATCGGCGCGTACTTCGCAGCGGCGTTTCACCTGCTCACACACGCCTTCTTCAAGGCATTGTTGTTCTTGGCTTCGGGCGCGGTCATCCACGGTGTCGAGCATGGACATCATCACGTGCATGAGCACGCGGCTCATGACGCACATGACACGCACGCAGCGCCTGCATTAGCGGCTGCGGCGGATGCACACGATTTACATGACAGTCATGACACACACGACGCGCATGATGAGCATGCGTTTGATGCGCAAGACATGCGCAACATGGGCGGCTTGTGGAAGCGTATGCCAATTACGTTCGTGACCTTCTTGATCGGCGGCGCGGCGTTGAGCGGCGTGCCGTTTATCACCGCCGGCTTCTGGAGCAAAGACGAGATTTTGGGTGACGCATTTCATGAGATGGGAATGGGTGATCCGTTGGCGACTGTCGTGTTCTTTGTGCTGGCATTTGCGGCGACGCTAACCGCGTTTTACACCACGCGACAGGTCATCATGACCTTCTTTGGCGCGCCACGCACAGAGGCGGCCGCGCATGCGAGTGAGAATCCACCGGCGATGACGTTCCCATTGATTGTGTTGTCGTTCTTCGCGTTGTTTGCGGGTTTCATGAATATCCCGAAGGACTTCCCAGTGTTTGGACCGATGATGGGCGAAACAGCATCATGGCTCAAAAACTTCTTGGGCTCGACGTTGCTCGAAAAACCCGAGTCGCTCGAATTTAACGCGGCGCCTGTGCTGATCTCAATTGCAATTGCCACCACTGGCATCTTGCTGGGCTACCTTGTGTATGGCGTCAAGACACTCAAGGCGGGGCAAACTGATCCGGTAGAGAAGTTGCCGTTCTTTACGGCGCTGCACAACCGCTTGTATTTTGATGAGCTATATCGCGCGGTGTTTATCAACCCGTTGCAGTGGATCGCAGACAACTACACGCGCATCGTTGATCGCGGCATCATTGACAAGATTTTGACGCTGGCGTGGGGCGCCGCCAATTCGTTTGCTGAGGCGCTCAAGTGGTTCGACCGCAAATTTATTACGGGCATGTCCGACGCTATCGGTGATGCCTTCCGCGGTGCGGCTCGATTCATCCGCGAATGGCAAACCGGTCAAGTGCAAAACTATTTGCTCAGCGCGCTTGTGTTGGCGGTGGTGATGGTTGTGTATTACTTGTTGTTCCAATAAAGGCGAGGGCAGATTCACATGATTCCAAATATCCTTTCACTCATCACTTTCCTGCCGTTGCTTGGCATGATTCTTGTCGTGCTGACGCCTGATCGCAACATCAAGACGATTCGCTGGGGCTCGGTGATCTTTAGTCTGTTGCCGCTTGGCTTGTCGCTGATCGCATTTTCGAGCTACGATCTGGCAAAGGTTGCCGGACACGACGCGAGCCAATTTCAACTTACTGAAGGACCCTATGTGTGGTTCCCGCAGATCAACGCCACCTATCATCTTGGCGTAGATGGCATCAGCCTACCGTTGGTTGTGCTGACGACATTTTTGACGCCGCTGGCGATGTTGATCTCGTTTCACATTCAAAAAGGCGTCAAGGCGTTTTACGCGCTGTTCTTTTTGCTTGAGACGGCGGTCATCGGCGCGTTCGTTTCGCTCGATCTAGTGCTGTTCTTTGTGTTCTATGAAATGAGCCTCGTGCCGATGTACTTCATGATTTCACAGTGGGGCGGCGCGAACCGACGCTACGCCTCATTCAAGTTCATGATCTACACGATGGTCGCCAGCCTTGGCATGTTGTTGGCGATTCAGATCATCGGGCTGTCGAGCAAGAGTTTCGATCTGCCATTCTTGTTTAGCGCGGCGGGTCGTCCATTTGCCGATGAGCATGGCATCCACATACTCGGTCTGAGCAACGACGCACTCAAGACGATTGCGTTCTTCTCATTCACGATAGCCTTCGCGCTCAAGATACCCATTTGGCCCCTGCACACATGGCTGCCCGACGCACACACTGAGGCGCCGACTGGCGGCTCGATGATGCTGGCGGGTATCTTGCTCAAGCTCGGCGGCTACGGTTTCTTCCGCATGGTGTTGCCGTTGTTCCCCGACAAAGCCGCTCAATTTGCGCCATGGCTCGCATTCTTTGCCATGCTCAGCATCGTGCTAGGTGCGTTTGCCGCGTGGGGTCAAAACGACTTCAAAAAACTTGTGGCGTATTCGTCTGTCAACCACATGGGTTTTGTAGCGCTGGGAATTGCCGCTGTCGCCTACATGATGGGTGGCGATCACGCGGGCGGCGCGGTGCAACATTCGATGGACGATGGTGTGATGCTGAGCGCACAAATCGCTGGCAGCGGCGCCATGCTACAAATGATTACTCACGGGTTGTCGAGCGCCGCGATGTTTGCGATGGTCGGCATCGTGTATGAGCGCGCGCACACGCGCGACTTGTTGCGCTTTGGCGGCTTGTGGAAGATCATGCCGATCTATGGCGCAGTGTTGATTTTCTGTGCGATGGGTTCGCTGGGTCTGCCCGGATTGGCGGGTTTCGTTAGCGAATTTATGGTGACGCGCGGCGGTTGGGGCGTGTTTACTGCCATGACAGTTTTGTCCATGATCGGGTTGCTCGTCACGGGTATCTACGTCCTCAAGGCGCTCCAAAAGGTGCTGCACGGACCGCTAGGACATGAGTGGGAGCATCACCCATTGCCCGACATGAATGCCGTCGAAGGTTGGGGCGTGGCGCCGCTGATGATCGCCATGCTGTTGCTTGGCATCATGCCTGCGCTCGTGCTCAACATGATCAACGCCGGAATCGTAAAGTTGTTTGGTTAATCAAAGGATGACGAGGTCACGATCTTCGTCGTAAAAAAAATAGACATGGTCTTTCCAATTTTGTCCCTCATCTTCCTCGCCCCTGTGGTCGGTGGCGCGATGGTGCTGATGCTGCCAAAGGAGCGTCAGGATTTGATCAAAACCGTTGCGGCTGCGTCGGTGGGTGTGTCATTGGTGCTGTCACTGCTGGTTGTATTGACCTACAACAGCGCGCAGGGCGGATTCCAATTCCAAGAAAAGCTGAGCTGGATCCCGGCGCTTGGCATCACCTATCACGTCGCGGTAGACGGCTTTAGCGCGCCGCTGTTGCTGCTCAATGCCATCGTTGGCTTTTGCGCCATACTCGTGTCGTGGAATCTGAACGACCGCTCGCGTGAATTTTTTGCATATTTGTTGTTTCTGATCGCGGGCGTGTTTGGCGCGTTCATGACGCTCGATCTGTTCGTCTTTTTGATCTT
>CAZVQE010000008.1:0-2224 GCA_964628875.1 uncultured Anaerolineae bacterium | reverse complement strand
CCTGTTTACGTTCTCGTGGCAGGCTGGGGCAGCAAAAACCGCGAATACGCCGCAATGAAGCTGACGATTTACCTGTTCCTCGGTTCGTTGGCGTCGTTGGTCGGCATCATGGCAATGTATTTTGCGGCTGGCAAGTTTATGGCTGGCGGTCCGAGCTTTAACTTTTTTGACCTACAGGCGGGCATCGCCGCACTTGGCAACTCAACGCAATTACAGCGCTTTTGGTTCTTGCCAGTGTTTATTGGTTTTGGCGTGCTGGCATCCATCTGGCCTCTGCACAACTGGTCGCCGGATGGCTACGCCGCCGCGCCCACGCCCGTCTCGATGTTGCATGGTGGCGTGCTAAAAGCGACTGGCGCGTATGCAGCCGTGCGTTTTGCGGTGCAGCTCATGCCCGAAGGCGCGAAATATTGGCTGCCGCTCGTCGTGTTTTTGTGCTTGGCAAATGTGATCTACGCCGGTCTCGTGGCGTTTCGTCAGCGCGACCTCAAATACATCATCGGCTTCTCGTCGGTGGCGCACCTTGGCTTGGTGCTCATGGGCATCTGCGCCCTCAACGTCTATGGCTTGAATGGCGCAGGCTTAGAGCTATTTGCAGGTGGCGTGATGACTGGTCTGATGTTTGCGTTGGTTGGCATCGTGTATGAGCGTTCGCACGAGCGCGATTACACCCGCCTCGACGGCTTGGCAAAGGTCATGCCATTTGCTGCGGTAGGCTATGTCATCGGCTCACTCGCGGCGATGGGAATGCCCGGCTTGTCGGGCTTTCCGGCTGAGCTACAGATTTTTATGGGTCTGTGGCAAGCCGCACAAACCAAGAGCCTAATCTTTGCAAACTCGACAAACTGGTGGTACAGCTGGATTGCCATCATTGGTGTGCTGACAGTAGTCATCACCGCCGCGTGGACACTACGCGTTGGCGCCAAGATGTACTTTAGCGAGCCGCAGACGCCCGCGTGGCAAGAGTTGCCGCGGCTGACTGGCGCCGAAAAATTCTCAATCGTGTTGATGAGCGCAGTGCTCATTTACGTCGGCGTGTATCCTGCGCCTGTCATGCAGATTATTGAGACCGGCGTGACAGCCATGGTCAAAGCCATACTCGGATGAAATCAACAGTGAAGCACTGAAAAGATAGAAATGCCTCAAATTCCTCCATTTAATCCACTCGAATTGGCAGCCGTGATGCCCGAAGCAGTCATGCTGGTCGTGGCGATCCTGATCTTGGCTGTTGATTTGCTCACGCGCAATATGCTCAATCGCCGACTGCTTGGCATGCTCACCGCCGGCGGCATGGTCATTGCGCTCATTACTGCATTTATCACGATGCCGAGCGCAGGCGCAGATCCGTTTGTTCTCGGCGGCATGTTGCGTCATGACACCTACACCTTTGCGTTCAAGCTCGTCTTTATCGTCGCAGCCGCGCTCACAGCACTGGCAGCGGGCGACTTTCGCGCGGCGCGCGCAGGCGGCGAGTTTTATGCGTTGCTGGTGCTGTCGGCAATGGCAATGTGCTTGATGGCAGGCGCGTCTGACATCATCATGCTGTATATGGCAACCGAGACTGCCAGCATCGCGCTGTATCTGCTAGCAGGTTTTATGCGCGACACGCCACGCAGCTCCGAAGCAGGTCTGAAGTATTTTGTGTTTGGCTCGGTCACCTCGACCATCATGTTGTATGGCTTGAGCCTGCTGTTTGGCTTGACCGGACAGACTAATTACAGCCTGATTGGGCAACAACTTTTTCGCACTGTCAATGGCAATTTGTTGCCGCACCTCGCCGTGTTGTTGGTGGCGCTTGGCTTCTTGTTCAAGATCAGCGCCGTGCCGTTTCACTTTTGGGCGCCCGATGTGTACGAGGGCGCGCCGACGCCCGTCTCCGGCTTCGTTAGCACGGCATCCAAGGCCGCAGGTTTTGCCATTCTCGTACGCTTTATCACCTATGTGTATCCATACGCGTATGAGTTTGCGTGGCCCCTTGCCATTTTGACCATGTTTGTCGGCAATCTGTTTGCGGTGTTGCAGACCAATATCAAGCGCATGTTGGCATTCTCCAGCGTCGCCCAAGCCGGCTATATGCTGATGGGTGTGGCGGCGTTTGGCTTAGGTGTGTTACGCGGTAATGCCACACTGGCAACTGATTCGATGGCATCCGTCATCTTCTATGTGGCGACCTACATGCTGACCAACATTGCCGCCTTTGCCGTGGTCGGCGTCGTCGCGCAGC
>CAZVQE010000007.1:0-18431 GCA_964628875.1 uncultured Anaerolineae bacterium | reverse complement strand
AGGGACTTTAGGAGATAAGGAATCTGTTCCATTCCCATCTACCAATGATGGCGTAGATAGTGTAGTTGCTTTTTTTGAAAAGATTTGGAGTGGAGGTTTTTTCCCACTAATGCATGATCTGACAAATTGTTTACGCACAGGCGACATTTCTGTTTTTAAAGAAAATGAGTTGAGTGAGATTTTGGAATTAAAAACAAGAAAATCAGAAATATCCACTAAAGATTTCCCTAACCCGCGTGAATACAGACAGAAACAATGGTTAAACAAGGCAACATTAGCATTTAGAAGTGGAGAATATCAAAACCCTCGAACTCAACAAATTACTAAATTAGTCAAATTAACAGCATTTGAAAAGTACAATTTTGGAAGTATTACAAAGGTCATGAGTGCTGCACGGCAAGAAGGATATGGACTTGAATCGCCTGAAGAAGGAATTGTTTATTTAGCTTGGAAGGCAGGCGATGATTTACGCATAAATATGGCAGTAATGGATGAGGCACATAAACAATTCCCTCGCATTTTTAAAAGTTTAATCACATATAGGAGTGTAAGTGCGAGATTCGAACAGTACCATGCAAACCTTCCTATCACAGCAATGTCCATTCCACCTGAAAATATTCTTGATCTTATTTTTGAAAACATTGCACTGCTGATAATTTTGGATTTAAATCAACTTAAAAAGCAATGTGTTGGTAATGGTATCCCTTTACAGATTCAACGTAAACCCCTTAAATTTGTAGTAAAAACAGATACTGAGAAAGACATTGGAATCGAAGGCATGATCGATAGAGTTTTACTTGAAGGACTTTCACTAGCATCTTTTGTAGATATAGCAAAAGGGTTATTGGAATACGTAAACAATCCTAACTGCCCTTGACTCTGCCCCTAGGGCACGCCGTATGATTGACACCGAACATGTTCAAAATCGGCGACTTTGCGAAGTTGGGGCGCGTGTCAGTCAAAGCGTTGCGCATCTATGACGAGCGCGGCTTGCTCAAGCCAGCGCGCATAGACCGCTTTACGGACTATCGCTACTACGCCGCAGAGCAGTTGCCGCGCCTGCATCGCATCCTCGCGCTCAAGTCGCTTGGCTTCTCGCTCGACGAGGTCAAGCAATGGCTCGATGAGCCTGAGCCGTCGGAGCGATTTAATCAGGCGTTGCAACGCAAACATACTGAGCTGACCCAAGCCATGCGCGATGAGCAAATGCGACTGATGCGTGTCGAGGCGCAGCTCAACAGTCAAGACAAATACAAAATGAAAAATAATTCAAACATCACTATCGAGATCAAAAAAATCGAGCCTCAGCTCGTCGCATCGGCGCGCGATGGCGCACCCAGCCAAGAGCGGCTCAATCCGATTTTCAATCGGCTTTACGATCAAATCTTTGGCTATCTCATGTTTCGCCACGGCATGAGCGCCAGCGACTTTGGCGATGCCATCGCCATCTATCATGGCTGGGATCCGCACATTGACATCGAAGCCGCAGTGCCGATTTACAAAGCCGTGCCAAGCGCCGAACACGCCAAAATCTACACACTGCCGGGCATCGAGCAGGCGGCATGCGCGACGTTGCGCGGACCATTGACCCAGCTCAGCCAGACCTACGAGACCATCACACGTTGGATCGAGAGCAACGGCTATCGCATCGTCGGTAGCGCACGCGAGATCACCCGCGTGATCGGTGGCGCACCGACCTCTGATCAATGGGTCATCGAAGTGCAAATGCCCATCGCCAAAATGTAACGCACGCGCCGAGCGTGGTGAAAAAAGGCGACAAAGATCACCCCTCTGCCGCCTTTTTTTGCGCGTCCTATAATCCCGTCGCAGTTCCAATTCAACTCAATCATGAACACCACACTCGACCTCTCCGCGTATCCGCGATACAGACTGATGGGCGGCGCGACGCCGATCCAGCATCTGCCGCGTCTGAGTCAGCGCGTTGGCGCGGACATCTATCTCAAGCGCGATGATGTGAATGGCATCGCCGCGGGCGGCAATAAGCTGCGCAAACTGGAGTTTTTGATCGGCGCGGCGCTGGCGGAGGGCGCAGATACGATCATCACGCTTGGCGCGCGCCAATCGAACCACGCGCGGCTCACCGCGGCAGCGGCGGCACGCGCGGGGTTGCGTTGTGAGTTGGTGCTGACGCGCAGCGTGCCTCGATTTGACGCGGCATACACCGACAACGGCAACATCTTGCTCGATGAGTTGCTTGGCGCGCAGATTCATGATTTGCCGGCGGGCGCAAATGGCGCTGAGTTTGCGGAGGCTCGCCGCGCTGAGCTGGCGGCACAAGGTCACAGCGCCTACATCGCGCCGGTGGGTGGCTCTAGCCCGTTGGGTTGTCTCGGCTATGCCGTGTGCGCCGACGAGATCATGGCGCAGTCGCGCGAGATGGGCGTGCAGTTTGATCGTATTGCTTTGGCGAATGGCAGCGGCGGCACGCATGCGGGTCTCGTGGCGGGGTTGGTGGCGCTGGGTGCGGCGCCATCGGTGCTAGGGTTTACGATTGCCGCGCCGCTAGAGGTCGCGCACGCCAACACGCTCGACAAAGCCAATCAAACCATCAAACTCATCCATCCAGCGCTGAGCGTAACGGACGCCGACATTGCCATTGACAGTACGCAGATTGGCGACGGCTATGGCATCCCGACCGACGCCATGCGCGCCGCTGTGCGACTGATGGCGACGACCGAGGGCATCTTGCTCGACCCCGTGTATAGCGGCAAAGCCTTTGCAGGCTTGCTCCAACACATCGCCGACGATCGCATCCGCGCAGGTCAAAAATTGCTATTCATCATGACCGGCGGCTTGCCCGGACTGTTTGCGTATCGTGATGCGTTTTGAATGTGCATCGTCATTCTGAACGAAGCGAAGCGCAGTGAAGAATCTCTGCGGCGTAATATTTTGCGCTGATGAATAATCTTGTTTGAGTCCACCAGAGAATAAAAAACGTTATTTCACTCCGCGCAGCTTGTCGGGGTTGAGCATCGAGTAAATGCTTTGTAGTCGCCCGTCGCGCAGCTCAAACGCGATCACATCAAACACGACGCCGTCGCTGCGCAGCACCAGCGCGGGCTGTGCGTTGATCTCGGCAAACGCCCACGCAAAGCTGGGCGGCGCCGTGCGCATCAAGCCGATAAATAAGCGCGCGACATGCTCCGCGCCGCTGATGGTATGCATACTCACACCACGCACCTTGCCGCCGCCATCACTGATGGCTACGGCGTTTGGCTGTAATGCAGACATCGCCGCGCTCAGATCGCCATTCGCACACGCCCGCATAAACGTCATGACCGCCTCTTGTACCAATCGCGCGTCTGGCTCATAGCGCGGTTTGCGTTGTTGAATCGCCTCACGAGCGCGCTGAACCCATTTGCGACATGCAGGCTCGCTGGCATCTAACACGCCTGCAACCTCAACGTAGTCGAGATCAAAAACATCATGCAACAAAAAAGCCGCGCGTTCGGCGTGGCTCAGGCTTTGCAATAGCACCATAAACGCCACGCTTAGCGACTCGCGCATTTGGGTCCATTCTTCGGGCGATTGCGCCACGTCGGTTTGAATGGGCTCTGGCAGCCATTGACCGATATACGTTTCACGTTGATGCTGTGCGCTTTTGAGTTTGTCGAGACAAATATTGGTCACGATGCGATACAGATAGGCGCGCGGATTTTGCGGCGCGACTGACAACACCGACCAGCGCAACCATGCATCTTGCAGCGTGTCTTCGGCATCTTGGCACGTGCCATGCATGCGATACGCCAACCCAAATAATTCTTTTCGGTGTTGCTCAAATTGATCCAACATCGCCGACATGAGGAGCATGTTATCGCACGGTTGCCCATGCATAGGCGCTCTGGATATCTGGCGGCAGTGTGATCGGGTAAATCGCGCCCACGCCCGCCAAAATAATCAACAACGCGACTAATGCGCCCACCGCAACAAACCCGCGCGCAAGTGCGTCGCGTCTCGGATGTCGCGCGAGCGCCATTCTCAGCGCGGCGGCTAGATGCACAAACAGCGAGATTACCGCCAACCCATAGTACGGCACAAAAAACAGGTATAACGGCGCGAGCGTCAACGTAGCCGCACTGAAATAAAAATTTGTATCAAGTCGCAAATACAGACGCCCAATTAACACGGCGCTTGTATGCGCCAACAAAAAGAATGCAAGATAGACGCCTGCGTAGCGCTGAGCGCGAGCGAAGCCGCGCGGTTTTGTTGCACGACTACGCCACAACATGCGAATACCACTTGCCACTTGAATCAGCACACTTGCCAGCAATAGCGGCTCCGTTAACGGCGTGCGATAAATCTCGCGCAAAAATGACATGAAGTTGATGTGAGTTTGTGCGCCTGCTAATGCCACGAGATGATTGGCGAGATGTAGCAGCGCAAATGCACCCAAGATCATGGCGGATACGCGATGCAACTGACGCGCAGGTTGAAGTGATCGTTTTTTCATCATAGCAATATGACGAGACAGTGAGCCTTTTTGTGACAAATTCTTTTGACAAAATCAACTTATACTGATTGATATGTCACTTCCATCCATCACTTACGGCGACGTGCAGATGAATTATTACGTGCGTGACGTTGAACTGCTCACCGCATTTTATTGCGAGCATCTTGGATTTCGTGAGACTTTTCGCACGCCAAAAACAGGTAAGCCCGATCACGTCGAAGTGCGCCTGGGGCACTTCGTGTTAGGTTTTGCCTCGGTCGAGGCGGGGCGCACGGCGCATGGTTTGCCGCTTGATCCGGGCTTGCCGACATGCGAGTTAGCCATTTGGACAAGTGATGTTGATCGCGCGCACGACGCGCTTATTCATGCAGGCGTACGGTGCATTCGCCCACCACATGACTTTCAGATTCCTAGTGGCACACTGCGCGCGGCGTGGTTTTATGACCCCGAGGGCAATATCTTTGAGATCGTGTGCAAACAAAAAACAAATCAATAGCGTATTTCGCTGAGCAATTGGTCTGCCGTCAATATGCGTATTCCTGTGTATTGCCTAAGTGCGAGTAAATGTCGATCGCCAGAAACAACTACGTCACATTCTGCAGCTAACGCACAAGCCAGCACGATATCGTCGTCCGAATCTTCTGAAATGATTGGCGTAACAGTAGTGACTTTTACTCTTTGAATCAAAGCCGAATAACCTGCCACTAACTCGGACACCGAAGTATTTCCTGCAGCGAGACGCCCAGCAAATTTATGACGTGATAGCACATCAAATAATTCACTCAGTAATTCCGAGCAAGAATAAAGCTCCAGGATGCCATCGCGCGCTAAGTCCATTACCTGCCGTGGCGAGCCTTTCCATAGCAAGCCCGAAATAATTGTATTGGTATCAAGAACCGCGCGCATTTGCTATGCGTTTTTCCGCACGATGCGCAGACACTTCATTTTCGATCTCTGCCTCTGTAAGTGAACTGTCATCTGCCGCAAGCCGATCAGCTGTCGCAAACAATTTATTCACGCGCCGTCGGCGAATTTCATCACGAAGAATTACCGCCAGTGTCTCGGGCTTAAGCAAGCCATTGGCTTCGGCTTCTTTGATAAGTGTGTCCGGTAGATTTAGCGTGATCGCAGACATGAGTGCACCTCAGTTTGCATTATGCCTCACTCAATCTTGCGCAGGTGCGGAAACAAAATCACTTCGCGGATTGTGTCGTTGTCACTGAGCATCATCACCAGCCGATCAATGCCCATGCCAAATCCACCCGCGTTTGGCATGCCATACATCAGCGCGCGCACGTAATCCTCATCCACTGGATTCGCCTCACCCGTCTCGGCGTTTTTGCTCTCATCCACAAAACGCTCATACTGATCCAGCGGATCATTGAGCTCACTAAAGGCGTTGCACAGCTCCGCGCCGCCCGCAAAGCCCTCAAAGCGCTCGACCTCCGTCGGATCGCCGCTCATGCGCTTGGCAAATGGCGAGATGTCACGCGGATACTCATATAAAAATGTCGGCTGAATCAGTTCTTTCTCGACATAGTCGCCGATCAGTCCGTCAACAATCTTGCCCCATGGTTTGCCGCGCACGGCATCCGCTGGCAAGAGTTTGCGGCGCGTCACTTCGGCGGACAGCGATTCCACATCTGGAAACTGCTTGTAATCTAAACCTGTCTTTTCGAGAATGGCGTCGCGCAGTTTGATACGCTTAAACGGCGCCGTCCAATTGATCGTGTGCCCACGAAACTGCGTGCAACCATTGGCGCTCGGCGGCAACACACGCTGCGCCACAAATTGCAACATCTGCTCGGTCAAATCCATCACCGTGTACATGTCCATGTATGACGCATAAAACTCAAGCATGGTGAACTCAGGGTTGTGCTTAAAGCTCACGCCTTCGTTGCGAAAGTCGCGCCCGATCTCATACACGCGCTCGAGGTTGCCCACCAACAGCCGCTTGAGATATAGCTCAAACGAAATGCGCAAATACAAATCTTGATCGAGCTGATTGTGATGCGTGACAAACGGACGCGCCGCCGCGCCGCCATACAGTGGCTGGAGAATCGGTGTCTCGACCTCAAGAAAATCTTTGCCATCAAAAAAGTCGCGCAAGGCTTTGATCACTTTCGCGCGCAACACAAACCCTTCGCGCACGTGCGGATTCACCGCAAGGTCGGCGTAACGTTGGCGATAGCGCAGCTCAGGGTCAGCCATTGCGTTAAAGCGTTTGACCGTGCCATCTTCTTGCTTTTCCTCTTTGGCAATCGGCAGTGCCGTCACCGACTTGCTCAGTAGATTCCACGCGACCACGCGCACGCTTGGCTCGCCTGTCTTGGTGATAAATGGAAACCCGCGCGCCTCGATAAAATCGCCCGTATCAATCAGGTCTACAAACGTGCCAAAGCTGTCTTTGCTAATTGAGTCATCGCCCACGCGAAAAAACAGTTGCACCTTGCCGCTGGCATCTTCGACATGCGCAAACGCCGCTTTGCCCATCACGCGGCGTCCGACGATGCGCCCGAGTATGGCAATGGGTTTTGCGTCGAGCGCAGTCTCGTGCCCCGTAGATTTTTGCGCGAGTTGAATGGCATCCGTCGCCCACACACGCTCGGCGACAAATTGGGCGCGCGGCGGATACGGGTCAACGCCTTGCGCGCGTAGTCGTTCAATTTTGGCGAGACGCTCTCGCTCGGGTTCAGAAAAATTTAACATGGGTCATCGTTCCACTTATCCATTGGATCATTGATTCAATGAACAAATGACTCGATGACCCAATGAATACTCTTATTGCTGTTGCTCAGCGGCCTTTTGTTGCTTGAGAATCTCAAGTGTGCGCGCGATGGCTTCAGCTTGCGCCGCTTGACGTTTGCTTTGCTTCCCGTTTGTAGCTGCGGCAACAGTAGTGCTGCTGATGCCCTTCTTGCTCTGTGCGCGTTTGAGAGCAGCCTCGATCGGGGTCATGCTCTCCTCTGGTCCCGATGACATTGCATAATCTTCGGCGTCAATCCCCATCAATGACAGGTCAATAATCTTGCGCTGTGAGTCTACGCGTGAGACGCGCACTTCGACTTCTTCACCCACCGAGCAAAAATCTTCGGCGCTGGTGGTAAATCCGACGCCAAATCCTTGTGAGCTGATGCGACCTTCTTTTTCGGCGCCCAAATCCACAAATGCATTGCCACGTTCGATGCGCGTGACTTTACCCTTCAGCACTGCGCCTTTTTGGATCTTGCCCCATGGCAATGCGGGCGGCTCAATCATAGTCAGCCCGATGCGATTTTTGGCTTCGCTGACCTCAGTGATCCACACAGTTTCAATGACATCGTTGGCTTTGAGCTTATTGTCGCTCTTGACAAATTCATGCGGCAATAGCGCATCTTTTGGACCATCAATATTTACAAACACGCCAAACTTAGTGATCGAGACGACTTTGACATTATTGAGCATTGTGCCAGGCTCGAGATTGTCCCAGCCATAGGTCGGTGGCTTGTGCATCGTCAATAGCACGCGATTCTTCTCAGCGTCCACGCGCGTGACGTAAACAGTGATTTCATCACCCGCCTTAAGCACGTCGCCTACGCGCGTCACTGGTTTATCGCTCATGATCTCGGACGCATGCAACAATGCATCGTTGCCTGTTCCGATATCTACGCGCGCACCAGCCAGCTCGACGCGGGTTACTTTGCCCTTTAGCTCTGCACGCAATGCGGGAAGTGCATGTTGCGGCGCTGCCTCAGAGGCGACATTGACGGTTGATTGATCACTCACAATAGCTCCTGTTATTTGGTTCGGTTTTTGCGCGATATAGCGCAGATTTTTGGGAATTTTGGAAGGACGCTATTATACTCATGCCGCACTAAGGGAATTTTTTCGCGTCAAAATGCCAAATCCACCACCTCTGAGATCAGGCACGTACTATCATGTGTTTAATCGTGGCAACAATCGCGAGAATCTCTTTGTTGAAGAGCGAAACTATGATTATTTTCTTAGGTTGTATGTGAAACATGTTTCGCGCCACGTCAATACATACGCCTACTGTTTGATGCGCAATCATTTTCATTTACTGATTCGTGTACCTGATGAGGACACAAAAGGATCGGATCGCTCCAAGCGATCCGATCCTTCAATAAATGCAACTCGAGGACTTCAATCCCTATTCAAGGCATACGCCATGTCTATCAACAAATCTTATGGGCGAACAGGAAAGTTGTTTCAAGAGCATTTTGGTCGTATCGAGATTATGTCTGAGAGCTATTTCACAAATTTAGTTTTTTACATACATTTCAACCCGCAAAAGCATGGCTTTGTAAATGACTTTAGAAAGTGGCGATGGTCATCGTATAAAGCATTGTGTTCAGATGAGCCAACACAACTGGAGCGTGAAGATGTTTTGAGGTGGTTTGGTGATAAACAGCACTATGTGAAGTTTCATACGGGCGCGGTCAATGAAAAGTTATTAGCAGGTTTAATAGTAAGCGATTAACAATCAGATCATTCAGCCGTCATCGTTGTAGGCAAATCGTCCCCAACAATTTGCTCATCATTGATATCTATCACCTGCGCTTGATCGGGCGCAACATTCGGGTCTTCGCGCTCGATAAAAATCTCACCAAACCGCATCTCCTGATACGCGCGCACGCTAAAGCGTTTCAGCAATTCGAGCAGCGCCAACAGCATGATGATGACCTCGACGCGCCGATCAATGCCAAACAAAATCTCACTAAAGCGCACACGGTCTTGCATGCCAACCGCGTTTTGGATACGATCTATGCAGTCATTGACGGTGAATGGCAGCCGCGAGATGACCTCATCCGCCGACGCCGGCGGCAGCCAGCGATCCACCACCCGCTGCATTGCCCGCGCGAGCGCCTCTAGCGAAACGTTATCAAGTGGCAGCGTTGTGGACTTCGGGCGTTCGACTGACGGCGGCGAGACTGTGTAGCTGCGCCAATTGTCTTTCTCGCGCGCATGTAGCTCCTTTGCCGCGCGCTTATACAGCTGATACGCGCGTAGTTGCATCACGAGATCGTCCGCATCGGTCACCTCATGTGCCTCTTGTGTCACGCTGACATGCGGCAACAACGCACGGCTCTTGAGCAGCACCAGCCGCGCCGCTACCCACACAAAGTTGCTCAGCGTAATCGGATCGTGAGTGCTGAGTCGGCTCATGTAATCCAAAAATTGATCCGCCACCATTGCCACCGACACCGCCGTAATCTCGAGCTGACGCTCCTCGATCAGGCGCAACAGCACATCAAGCGGACCCTCGAAATTGGGCAGCTTGAGCTTAAAGTCGTTTTTATTTTCGACGGCGGCAGTTGGCTCAGCCGTTGCCAGCACGATTTCTTTATCCATGAATCAGTTTTGAGATGGCGCAGTTTGAGCCGCATTTACAAATGCGCGGATCAAATCGGCGTCCCATTCTATCGGCAAATCATTTTGCATCAGCGGTTGTTTGCGCCTAAATGCGCCGTGCGTCACATACGCATCCGCCAGTGCGCCAAACTGAGCGCAATTCGCCGTCGTCGCACCGCCACCCAATAACAGCGGTGCTTGGGTGCGATATTTTTGCGCGGTCTGCAACATATTGATTGAGTCGGCGTCATTTTTGCCGGTGAGAATGAGACCGTCGGCGCGCCCAAAATCTATGGCTTGGCGGCAGGCTTCTGCCAGCGGCAGCGGTGCGAGCGGCTCACCTGTGCGGTCATAAATGTCAGCAAAAATTCGGATGTCTTCGCGTCCAAGCGTGTGACGCGTGCTGATCGCCTCGTGCGCACAACCCTGCACGATGCCTTCGGCTTTGACCATCGTGCCGATATACACCTTGAGCCGCACAAAGTTGCTGTCGGTTGCGTGTGCCACCTGCAGCGTCTCGCGTGCGCCGTGCGCCATAAACGACACACCTAGCATAAGCTGAGGGAATGTGTCACGCAGCGCGCGGCATACGGCTGTCATCAGCGACACCGATTGCGACAGCACATGTGTCGTGATCGGCGTGTCATTTGTATCTTGTGCATACAGTGCGCTGACGCCTGCGTCTATTGCCATCTGCGCATGCAGTAGCGCATGCTCGATGATCTGCGACTGCGAGTAACAATCGCGCCTAAATGACGCCACCGACGGCAGCAAATGCAACGCTCCAATCACGCGCGGCAATGTATGAGAGTGTGTTTGATGAGTAAGCACGGTGAAATTTTAATGTCACTTTTTCGCAAGACCTTTCAACTGTCGTTATAATCATTACTCGAATATATTTTAAGCGAGATAATCATGTCATACAAAATCGGAACCAAAGAAAGCCCTCTAAAACTCAAAACACCGCCATTGACATCCGAATACACCATGCATGTCGAAGAAAAAGATGGCAAAGAAGTGCTCGTTTGCACAGTCGGCAAAACCGTTTTGCTCTACAACATAGATTGCCTCAAAGATCTACACGCGATGCTCAAAAAGCACGGAGATTGGATGGAGCTAGGCAGCGCCGACGAACAAAAAGAAGCCAAAGAAGGCACCGTCGAAGCGTGGGGACGCTCAGCCAAAAATCCGGTCGGCGGTTGGTACGGTCTTAAAAAAGGTTTGCGTGGACGTTTTGGAATGTATATCCCGCCCTTGATGGAAGCGCTCGGACTTGCTGAGGTCACGCACGATGCCAAGGGCAACAAAATGCGCGCCAAATAATAATCAAAATCTTTCCGTTTGCTCATCTGCGCCTGATATGCTCGGCGCGTGTTTCGACCCGGGCTGATTATTTTTTATGCGCTGCTCGCCATGTTATTGGCGATGACGGGCGCGATCGCCGCATCCGAATGGATGGACGGTTTGTCTATCGCTGGCTGGGTCGCATTCATTGGCTTGCTCAGCGGAGTAGCGCTGGCATATAGTCATTTTCCAAGTTTTGCCGCGCACGTCACGAGTTTCATTTACAGCGTGTTTGTCATCGGCATCGTCGCGGGGCGGCATGAGAGCATCGCGCAAAACTACGGCTGGCAATGGCGCGTGACGGTATTGGTCCAACGCATCAATGATTGGCTATATCAGGCGCTGCACAATGGCGCCAGCCGCGACAATCTCATCTTTCTTGTGTTGGTTTGCATCGGCACGTGGTGGATGGCTCATATCGCCGCATGGAATGTATATCGCCACAACCGCGTGTGGTTTGTGATCGTGCCGGCGGGCGCAGCCCTATTCACAAACACCTACTACTACACAGGCGAAAAACCAATGGAGCCGTATCTGGCGGTGTATTTGCTGTCCGCCATTTTGATTTTGGTTTACACATTTTTGGGCGAGCGCGAGACACTATGGCGGCGCTTGCGAATCAAACTTGCACCCGATCTCATGACCGAGTTGCGACGCACGTTTATGATCGCCAGCAGCCTACTCGCGTTGGTAGCGATGCTATTTGCGTGGCAATTGCCCGAAGCCGCCGACTCCAAAAACGCGCAACAATTTTTCTCGCAGATGACGCAGCCGTATAGCGAGTTGCAATCGCGTTTTAGCCGTTTATTTAGCTCGCTGCGAAACTACAATGCGCGTCCGATTGACAGCTATAACGGCGAGCTGACGCTCAGCGGCGCGCGCGAGCTGACCAACGAAGTGGTGATGAACGTGACCGCGCGCGTGGATGTGCGCAACTATTGGCGCGCCGAGGCGCTCGACAGCTACGACGGGCGCACGTGGCGCAACACGGTCACCAATATCATTGACCTCGACCCGCGTGCTAGCGCGCCGCAAATTTCTGTGACCGGCTATATCAGCCGCGAGCGCAATGAGATTGATGTGCGACTCACGCGCGGCAGCAACACGATCTACACCTCGGGTCAGCCACTCTTTGCCGATATCCCGACCCAAGCTACCTATGACCGCATTGACGCGCGCAATGTTGATATTCAGCAGCTTTCGCTATCGGCGGCACTGGTGTCGGGCGGGCGTTTCAAATCAGTGGGTTCGATCAGCAACGCCAGCGTTGAGAAGCTGCGCGCCACCTCGCCAAATTTGCTCGAACTTCCCGCGAATATTCGCAACCGCTACTTACAAATTCCCGGCAACGTGCCTGCGCGGGTGCGCGACCTCGCCAAAACCATCACGCAAAACGCCAGCAATAATTTTGATAAGGCAACAGCTATCGAACAATTTATGCGGCGTGAAATTGCATACGATGAGACTATCTCCGCGCCACCGGCTGGCGTCGAAGCCAGTGACTACATTTTGTTTAATACGCGCCGCGCCTATTGCACCTACGATGCGACCGCCATGATTGTCATGTTGCGCTCGCTCAATATTCCGGCGCGCATGGCGGTCGGCTATGCTCAGGGTGAACCGAGCTTGAGCGCGCCTACTGCGCCAACCGCTGACTTTACGGTGCGCATGCGTGACAGTCATGCGTGGGTCGAGGTGTATTTCCCGCGCTATGGTTGGGTCGAGTTTGAGCCGACGGGCGGGCAATCAGCCATCGCGCGACGCAGCGATGTGCAGCCCACGCCAACGCCTCAACCGACTGCGACGCCATCGCCGACACCCACACTCGCGCCAAATGAAACGCGCATCGCGCCAACACCGACACCGACTGTTGTGCCGCCGACGCTTCCACCCGATCCGTCGGAGACGCCATTGCAATGGGTGCTTGATCTGTTGCAGCCGCTCTTGATGTTGCTCTTGCGCCTCGCGCCGTTTGTGTTAATTGCGCTCGCAGTTGTGTTTGGGTTGCGCTACCTCGAGCGTCGCGGCACAGGTGCGCTAACGCCGATCCCCCGTGCGTATGCGCTGCTCAGTCGCTGGGCGACATGGCTTGGCATCGGTGCGACACACACACCGCATGAGCAAGCCTCCAAGCTCGCGCAGCGCGCGCCAACCGCACAACAGCCATTACAACGCATCACCGATCTGTACGTCGAGGAGCAATTTGGACCCGATATTGCTGAGGGCGAGCAAGCCGCACGCGAAAAAATCTCGCAAAACGCATGGCAACGCGCGAGCGCCAGCCTGCGACTCGCGTGGCTCAAGTCAAAATTGTTTGGCAAGTAGTTTTTGTAGCGGCGAAAAAATGTCATTCCGAACGGCGCACTTTGTGCGCAAGTGAGGAATCCCGGCGTCGTTAGTTTAAAGGGATTTCTCGCTTGCGCATTCTATGCGTCGCTCGAAATGACGTAAGCGACGTTCAGCGCGAAAAATATTTGCGCACGGCGTATAAGCCATCAATCAACGCATCAATCTCGCTCGGCTGCGTATACACGTAAAAGCTCGCGCGCGTGGTCGCCTCGAGTCCAAGCCGCTCATGCAATGGATGCGCGCAGTGCAGCCCCGCGCGCACGGCGATGCCTTGTTGATCGAGGATCCACGCGACATCATGCGGGTGCAATTTGTTCATCGTAAATGTGGCAGCGCCGCCACGATGTTGTGCGTCTTGCGGACCAACGATATGCACTCCGGGCACCTCGCTCAGCCGATCCAGTGCGTGTTGCATGAGCGTATGCTCGTGCGCAGCCACATTGCTCATGCCAAGCGCGCTCAGATAGTCAATCGCTGCACCGAGACCGATAGCCTCAACAAATGGCGGTGTGCCTGCCTCGAAGCGCAGCGGCGGCGCTGCCCAATCCGCGCCATCGAAGCGCACCTGCGTAATCATGTCGCCACCTGCGAGAAATGGCGGCATGCGCTCGAGCAAGCTCGATTTGCCATAAAGCACACCGATGCCGGTCGGACCCAGCATCTTGTGACCAGAGAAGCACAGGAAATCACAATCAAGCGCTTGCACATCCACGGGCATATGCGGCACACTCTGCGCCGCGTCGAGGATCAACACCGCGCCAACTGCGTGCGCGCGCTCAGCCACAGGACGCGGGTCGGTGATCGTGCCAAGCACATTGGAGACATGCGCCATACTGACGATCTTGGTGCGCGCGTTGAGCAATGGCTCTAGATCGGCGATACGCAGATAGCCATCGTCGGTCACGCGCCAATATTTCAGCACGATGCCGCGCTCTTTGGCGAGGATCAGCCACGGCACAAAATTGGCATGATGCTCAAGCTGCGTGATGATGATCTCGTCGCCCTCGCGCAGGTGTGCGCGCGCGTAGCTGTAGGCGAGCAAATTGAACGCTTCGGTCGCATTCTTTGTAAAGACGATGTTATTCTCAGAGGGCGCGTTGATAAACCGCGCCACTTTGAGGCGTGCGTCATCATAGGCGGCGGTCGCGTTTTCGCTCAGCTCATACAAGCCGCGATGCACATTGGCATACATGGATGTATAGGCGTGGTGCATGGCGTCTAGCACTTGGCGCGGCTTTTGCGAGCTGGCGGCGCTATCCAAAAAAACGAGAGGCTTGCCGCGCATAGGCTGCGCCAAGATCGGAAAATCTTCGCGTATGCGTGCAATATCCAGTGATGACATGGCGTGCATTATCGCTGTGACGCACTAATCGTGTCATTCCGAACGGCACGCTTAGTACACATGTGAGAAACCTCTGCCAAGTTGTTCATGGATTCTTCGGCGCTGCGCACCTCAGAATGACATGAACTAGCGCAACACGCGGTCAAGCGCGCTGCCGGGTGCGATGACATCTGCCAGCGCACTGCGCGGGATCAACACCTCAGGGTTGCCAAGCGCATATGGTCCAACTTGATAGCGCTGAAATGTGATGAGCAGCCCTTCGGGCTTCATGTTCCACACGA
The DNA here is from genome assembly GCA_964628875.1 of uncultured Anaerolineae bacterium. Classification (GTDB taxonomy): domain Bacteria; phylum Chloroflexota; class Anaerolineae; order J036; family Brachytrichaceae; genus AQU-03. Next base: position 3,292 of record CAZVQE010000007.1, on the reverse strand, counting down.
GATAGTTTTCGGGTTTGGGAGCGACGCCATCTTCGTCTGCGTTACCAAAGTCGCGCAAGAGTTGTTGGCGTGCATATTTGGCGACGGTGTCGAGACCGCGCGCGCCATCTTTGAATTGTGATTGCAGCGTCAAGGTCACGCCACGTTGCACGTCCACATTAAACGCAAAAAGCTCATGCGATGGGTGCGCTGCGTGCGACAAATAACTCAGCGAATAAAGGCGCACGCTGAGATAGTTTGCGTCCACGTGAGTCAGGGTCGTGTTTATCTCTTCGGCGCTGCTCCATGTCGCAAAATCTTTTTGCGGTTTGAAACTGGCGTCCCATTCGCGCATACCTTTGGCGACGAGCGTCGAGTGCGCCGCCGACCAATTTTTGAAGATGGCGTTGATTTTGGCGGCGCTTGGCATGCTGGCATCCAGGGCGGGTAATTGGGTCGTGATCGTGTATGTGCCGTGCGTCAGAGTTTTTGTCTCAGTCAGTAGGGTGGTGCGCACGATCACGGGCAGCTTGATGGGCGCGCTTGTCGAGGTTGGGGCGAGTGTACTGGTGGGCTGCGATGTGGCTGTCGGCACAAGCGTGGGTGCGGCTGTGGTTTGCGTTGGCAATGGTGCGTTTGCGACTGGTTGCGATGGCGCTGTAGATGCCGTCGGCGCTACTGTTGCGGATGTCTTTGCAGCGGTTGGTGTTGCATCGGATGACATGCCACGCGAGGCGGGCTGCGCAACGCACGCGCTCATCAACAACGCAAAACAACCGATGACACTTGAAAGGCGATACTGGCTTGGCATGATTTGATTTTCTCACGGTGAGATTTACAATGCGCAAATGCAAACCGAAGCAGTCAATCACGAAGATATCGAGCGCGTGCGGCAGGCAATTATGCGATTCAACGAACTGCTGACGATCATGCGCCAAAATCTTGCCGATGGAGAGCGCATGTATGCCAAGCTCTTTGCAAATGTGTCTGCGGAGACCAAAGCAAACACAGCCGAAAAGCAATTGCAATGGCTAATCGCGAGCCAAATCGTAGATAACACGGATGCGTTGCGGCGAAACGCAAGCACAATGCAATTTTTTGCACGCGACCTAGAGCGCAACTTTGAGCAATTGCACGATATCTTGGTGGACATCGGCGCGTGATATGCGCTAGATGTTTTTTGGGTGAATCGGATTTTGTGTGTTGGCGGCGCGCGCGCGCGCATAAAGCGCCATTAGCAACAGCAGACCTGAAGCAGAAATCACGCCGGTCACCACAAACACCGATTGCATGCCAAACGCATCGGCGATGACGCCAAACAACAACGGGCTAAATGTCGAACTGAGGCTGCCAGCGGTGCTGTACAAGCCAATCGCCGCGCCGCGTGTAGACGGCGTCGAATGCTCAGAGACAAATGATTGCCCGACGGTCAAAAACATGCCAAAGGCGATGCCTTCGAGGATGAGCAGAATTGCCATAGTGCTGATGTCGGTGAGCTGCGACATGCTGAGCGCCGCAAATGCAATTACGCCCAGCGAAATCAACAGAAACACCCATCGTGAGATGCGCGCACTCAGCACGCCCGATGGAAACCGTGCCAATGTAGAGCCAAACGCGCGCGCCGAAAACAATTGACTGACCGTAGATTGAGATGCGCCGAGTGCGGTCATGCGCAGCGGAAAGAATCCAAGAATAAGACCGGTAAACGACGCATTTGTCACAAATGTCGAGACACACGCCGCTAATAGATTTGGGTTGCGTAATAGGCTCAGCATCGTGCCAAGCGCAGGGCCTGCGTGTTGCGGTGTGCCTTCGGGGCGCAGTTTGCGCGTGTCAATGAGTCCTACCAACGCCAACAGTGCGCCACCTAATGCTAATAAAACGCCGCTCCAATAACTGCCAGTTATGCCAAAGTTGGCTTGGAGCGTTGAGCCAAGCAGCGGCCCCAGTGTCGCGCCGATACCCATGCTAGTGGTGTACATGCCAAACGCAATGCCGCGCTCTGCCGATGAGACTATGTCGCCGAGATAGGCGATGCCAATCGTAAATGTTGAGACGCTTGCCAAGCCAAACAATATGCGACTGGGAATGAGCATCCATGGTTGCGAGGCAATCGCTAACATCAACATCGAGAGCGCAAACTCAACAAAGCCAAGCACGAGGATGATTTTTCGTCCGCGTAGGTCAGATTGGATGCCAAGCCACATCGAGATGACAAACTGCGTTAGCCCTGCGAGGCTGCTCAAAAAACCGACCCAACTCAGCGACGCGCCGAGACTGGCGGCGTAAATCGAAAAGGTGGGCGCTTGTAGGCTCCAAATGCAATCGGCTAAAAAGATGATGCCGCAGATGGTCAAGATTTCACGACGAAATGCACGGCGCAGGGTTTGTGAGAATGGCATGGGCGAGTGGCGCAATTATCAGCCCGAATTTATTGCCTCGCTTGCTTCGACAAGCTCAGCGGCCTCGTAGAAGAAAAGTGTCCTATTTTTTATTTTGCATGCGCATTCTTAGTGTGTTTTGGACACCCACTGTCCACTCGACCAGATTGAAACTAACCAAGACACGGACGAAAAATATTTTGCTGAAGCCTATAACAACAGCGATATGGCAAATACACGCGAAGTCATCACCGTCGAGGGCAACGAAGCTGCGGCATACGTTGCATTCAAAACTTCTGAGGTGATTGCAATTTACCCGATCACACCGTCGTCACTCATGGCGGAGTTTTGTGATCAATGGAGCTCAGAAGGCAAGAAAAATCTATGGGGCAGCACGCCCAGCGTCCAAGAGATGCAGTCAGAGGCAGGCGCGGTCGGCGCAGTGCATGGCGCGCTGCAGACTGGCTCGCTCAGCACGACTTTTACTGCATCGCAAGGTCTGTTGCTGATGATCCCCAATATGTTCAAGATTGCGGGCGAATTGACCAGCACCGTGTTTCATATTGCGGCGCGCAGTCTCGCGGCACAGGGCTTGTCCATCTTTGGCGATCACAGTGATGTGATGGCGACGCGCTCGACCGGTTGGGCGATGCTATTTAGCGACAACGTGCAACAGGTCATGGACAACGCGCTGATCTCGTTTGCCAGCACGCTTGAGGCGCGCGTGCCGTTTTTGCATATTTTTGATGGTTTTCGCACCTCGCACGAGATCCAAAAGATCGAGCGCCTGAGCGACGATGATATCCGCGCGATGGTGGAGAGCGAATTGATCCAAAAGCACCGCACGCGCGGACTGTCGCCTGAGCATCCATTTATCCGCGGCACGGCGCAAAACCCCGATACATATTTTCAGGGACGCGAGAGCTCAAACC